>JABJJH010000155.1 GCA_018660965.1 Rhodospirillaceae bacterium
CACGTCGCCGGTCAGACCGCACGCTTCCATGAAGCCCAGTGTTTCGCCGATACGGTCAGACAGCTCCTCGTACAGGGCGCTTTGCGGACTATCGGCCACGAAATCGAGATTCCATTGATGAACCTGGTGGAGGTCGGCGTAGCCACCTCGCGCGAAGGCGCGCAGCAGGTTCAAGGACGACGCCGCCTGATTATAGGCGCGGACCATGCGGTCGGGATCGGGCGTGCGGTCGGCCTCGTCGAACTCGATGCCGTTGATGATGTCGCCTCGGTAAATCGGCAATTCCACGCCATCGATCGTTTCCGTGGGCGCGCTACGGGGTTTGGCGAACTGACCCGCCATGCGACCGACCTTGACGACCGGACAAGCCGCAGCGAACGTCAAGACCACCGCCATCTGCAACATCACCTTGAAGCTGTCGCGAATGTTATTGGCGTTGAATTCCGCAAAGCTTTCCGCGCAGTCGCCGCCTTGCAGCAAGAACGCCTCGCCGGCGGCGACTTTCGCCAGTTGCGCCTTCAGATTCCGCGCTTCGCCCGCAAACACCAGCGGCGGGTAGCCTCGCAGCGCGGCTTCCGCCGCTTCGAGTTTCGCCTGATCGGTATAATCGGGGACCTGCAGGATCGGTTTTCCGCGCCAGCTATCCGTGGTCCATTTCGCAGCCATTGGTCTGTTCCCTAAAAGCACCAGTACATACCGCCAATGATTCGGGTCCAAATTTCGAATCGATTCGCGAGCGAGGCTTCCTATACGCTTGTTAAGAGCTGTTTTCCATTGAATTTTACCGAATCGCACCGTCAAATTCCGCTTAATTCTTTTCCGCTTCGTGTAACATTCGAATTGCGGCGCGTTAAAACGGTGGAGTGAACGATGATCGATGTCGAGTTAGAAAAGCTGCAATCGCTGTTGGACGAGAGCAAACGGGCGGTGGTGTTCACCGGGGCCGGCATCAGCACGGAATCCGGAATCCCCGATTTTCGCAGTCCCGGCGGCGTCTGGACGACCAACCAACCCATTCAATTCAATGACTTCATGAGCGCCGAGGAAATGCGGCGGGAAACATGGCGCCGCAAGATCAACACCGACAAAAGCATTCGCGCCGCCGAACCGAACCGGGGCCACCGCGCAGTGGAAAAACTGATCCGCCTGGGCAAGGTCAGCAATATCATCACGCAGAACATCGACGGCTTGCACCAGGAATCCGGCGTGCCCGACGACCAGATTATCGAACTGCACGGCAATTCGACCTACGCGACATGCCTGGATTGCGGATTGCGCCACGAAATCGACGACATCATGGCCGCCTTTCAAACCGACGAAACCTTGCCGCTTTGCAATGATTGCGACAGCCCCTATGTGAAACCGGCGACGATTTCGTTCGGCCAGTCGATGCCGGAAGACGCGATGCAACGCGCGCGGGCCGCAACAGATGCATGCGATTTGTTCATCTCGCTGGGATCGTCGCTGGTCGTCTATCCCGCCGCCGGGTTCCCGGTCATCGCCAAGAACAACGGCGCGCGGCTGGTGATCGTCAACCGCGACCCTACCGAAATGGACCACATCGCCGACCTCGTGCTCAACCGTGAAATCGGCCCGACCCTGGGCGAGGTGGTCGAGGTCAATTAGAGAACGGCTTCACTTGGAGAACAGCTTCACTGCCCTAGGTCTGGCTTTGGGGACGGATCGCCCAGGCTGTGACCATCACCAGCACGGCGGGAACCCCGGAGATTATCGCCAGCCACGACCCGGTCGCGGCCAAGGCCGCCACGCCCGCCCACAGGATCGACGTCAACGCCTCGGCATAGGTGGCCACCCGCGAAGACACATGACGCCGCCCGAACGCCCGGCGATCCGCCTGCGCGCGAAACCATATCTGGATCATCGTCGCCGACCCCGCCGCGACCGCAACGCCAATCGCGGCGGTAATGGCCAATCGCGGCGCGGCGAACACCAGGCCGATCAACAGCGGCGCGACGACCATGGCGACCGCCCCCAGAACCGCCTCGATTTTCGCCGCCAGCACCGTTCGCGGCGCAATCGGCGCGCTGGCGACCAGTTCCGGCGCGTCTTCACCCGACACCGCGAGCCACGCCAACCCACCCGCGAGCTGCCCCGCCGCCATGACCACGACCGGGACCATGATCACGAGCGCGCCAGCGGATTCGCCAAAGTTCAGCCACAGCAGCAACGCCGGCGGCAGCAAATAAAAAATCTGCATCAAGGTTTGCGACACCAGCCACGGATCGCGTCGAAGCAACATCCATTCCTTGCGGCGTAACGCCGCCTTCACGCCACCGCCCCTATATTGCACAGCGCGTTTTTCAGTTTTCCCCTCGGCGAACCCAACGCCCGATGCGGCGATGACATGATCACCGAAACGCCCGGCGAACCCCGCGATGACCACGACGAGAAAACCCAGACTGATCGCCATCAAGGCCGCGAGGGCGGCTCCGTCCCCCATGGCGGCGCGGGCGGGCAGCCAAAGCAGACTGGAAGCGTCGGGCGCCCATACCGGGAATTGGGCGGTAAATTCTCCCGACGTCAAAACCGACAGCCGGTCCATCGCCCCAAAGGACAAGATGGCGGCGGCCTGGACGCCAATGACGAACGCCGCGCCGACAATCGCAGCGACGATTTGCGCGATAAGCCGGGTCCGCCGGGGGCCAAGCGCGTGAAACAATCCAACCGTTATCGCCACCGCCAACGCCGCCGACACCGCGCCCATGGCGGCCAGAATTCCATAGGACGCCAACCAACGCGGCCCATCGAGCACCGCCATGACATTGACGAAAGGGCCGAACAGCAGCATCGCCAGAAGCGCCGTCGACAACGCGATGGCGCCGATCCGCACCGCGAAAACCCGCCGGTGCGGCGTCGGCGAGGACAGGATCAACGCCAGATCGTCGCGCGAATAGAACACCCGGGTCACCGTCTCCATCGCCTGGGACAACATCAGCGTCCACGACAGGAACGCGCTGCCGGTCACGACGGCCATCATGGTTAGATCACCCGCTGCCCCCGGCGCAACATGCGGTGAGAGAATGACGTGAGCCAACCCGTGCGCCAACGCGACCACGGCGAGAAACGCCATGGTCACCACGATGGCGCGTCGCTTCCGTCCGGCGGTCATCATGAAATACCAATCGCGCCAGGCGAGCCGAAGCTCGTGCCGGGCCAGCCACATCATGGATCCCGCCGGGTTCACGTCGCGACACCCTCATTCGCCGACACCAACTCCAGAAACACGTCCTCCAGGCTGGTGTCGCCCACACCAGCCTGAGCACGCAATTCCGCCAAACCGCCTTCGGCGATCAACCGGCCTTCGGCAATGACGCCGATGCGTTCCGCCATACGTTCCGCCACGTCCAAAATATGGGTCGTCATAATGACCGAGGCGCCACCGCGCACCCGTTCGGCGAAGATATCCTTGACCAGCCGCGCCGACGCGGCGTCCAGGCCGGTCAACGGTTCATCGAGAACGATCAACTTCGGGTCATGCACCAGCGCTCCCGCCAGCGCCACCTTCTGACGCATACCTTTTGAAAATCCCTGACAGCGTTCATGCGCGTGGGGACCAAGCCCCAGCCAGTCGATCAACGCAGCCGCCTTGGATTCCGCCTCACCCGGCGGAAGTCCCCATAATCCCGCGACGAATTCAAGATATTCCATCGGCGTCAACTTTTCATAGATCATCGGTTCATCGGACACCCATGCG
>JABJJH010000171.1 GCA_018660965.1 Rhodospirillaceae bacterium
AACAAGAATTCGACCGTCCGGCGTGGAGTCCAGAGCGGGGTGGTCGGGCGGCATGCCCGCTACCGTACCGCCTCACCCGCCAGATCCAGCACCTGTTCCGCCATGACCGTCAACATGCGCCACGCGGATTCGACGTTTCGGGTGGCTTCGATGTCGTCGTGATAGGTGTCGAGCAATACATGGGCGCAACCCAGTTCCGCCAACGCTTCCAAGTCGGCATGGGCCTGATCGACCGTGCCCTCGCCCATGTGGCGGGAGTCTTCAGGCATTGGCGATTCGGTCAGGCGAAAGCGAAGACGCGGGCAAAGCTGCGGCATCGGTTTACCTTCCGCATCGGCGATCCGTTGCAGGCGCGGGATATCGACGTCGCGGAACTCGGCCAGCTTGGGCCGGATCGGGTGCCAGGCGTCGCCATAGTTCACCGTGCGCCGCAGAGCGGCGTCGCTGCCGCCACCGACCCAGATCGGCGGGTGCGGGGTTTGCACCGGGCGCGGCGAGGTGTCGACGCCGCTGAATTGCACAAACTCGCCGTCGAAAGACGCCTGGTCCTGGGTCCACAGCGCCTTGATCGCAGCCAGATATTCGTTGGTCATCGCGCCGCGTTTGTTGAAGGGAACGTTCAGCGCGGCGAATTCCTGTTCCGCCCACCCGACGCCGACGCCCAGGATGACGCGCCCGCCGCTCAACTGGTCGATGTTGGCGAAGGCCTTGGCGATTTCCAGCGGGCTGCGATAGGGGACGATCAACACCGTCGCGCCGATCATGATCCGTTCGGTGATCCCGGCGAGCCAGCCGAGCGTGCTGATCGGTTCATAAAACGGTCCAGGATAGCGGGCCTGCACATCGGGCGTCACCGCGATATGGTCGGACGTCATGAGGTGGTGATAGCCCAGCGCTTCGGTCAGTTGCGCCCAGCTTTTCAGGCTGGCGGGATTCGCGGATGGGCCGAAATTGATAAGATTGACACCGACTTTCATGACTTTCTCCCTCTGTGCGACAAGGGGCAAGCATATTCACCTCCCCAAAAAGCGCAATCGCGGCAATCGCCGCTGGCCCCGTCTCCCGCGCTGACGTAGCGTGCGGCATGACGACAAACTCGCCCAACAATTCACACGAATCGGCGCGGCTCAAGGGCGCAACCTTTATCCTGCTCAGCATCTTTTTCATGGGCGTCAACAACGCAATTTTGAAATGGCTGTCCGGCGGCATGTCGGCAAGCCAGATATTGTTCGTACGCTCCGCCGTCATCGTCATCATCGTACTGGCCATCGCGTGGCGAAAGCGGGGATCGGGGTTGTTGCGCATCAACGATTGGCGCGGCCATGCGATCTGGGGCTCCATCCAGTTCTTCAACGCCATCGTCTTCATCATGGGCGTCGGGTATCTGCCGCTCGCCGACACCATTGCGCTGACCTTCGCAGGGCCGTTGTTCCTGACCGCGCTGGCGATCCCGCTGCTGGGGGAACGGATCGGGTGGCATCGCTGGGCGGCGGTGTTCGTCGGGTTCATCGGCATTCTGATCATCACACGACCTTCCAGCGCGGCGTTTCAGTGGGTCGCCTTGTTTCCGCTGGGCGCGGCGTTGAGCGGGGCGGTGCGCGACATCGCTTCGCGCAAGGTGACGGCGCGCGAAGGCTCGACCTCGGTGTTGCTGACCTCCAGCCTGATCGCGATGGCGGGCACGGTGGTGACGGCGCCGTTCGATTGGGTCGTGCCGACGGCCAGCGATCTGGGGCTGGGGATCGTCACCGGGTTGTGCGTGCTGGTCGGGCAGTTCCTGATGATCGACGCGTTTCGTTATGCGGAAGCCAAGGTTCTGGCGCCGTTACGCTATTCGGCGATCCTGTGGTCGGTGATCCTGGGGTATCTGGTCTGGGGCGATTTACCGGATTCATGGACAATCGTGGGCACGGCGGTCGTGATCGCCAGCGGATTGTATATTCTGCACCGGGAATACCGCGCGCGGCGGTGAGTGCAAAAAGCCGCGTTCGGTATTTTAATGTCCGGACCAAGCGGCTACCATCCAGTCTGATCATCCGTTAAAGGGGAGATGTGCCTTGGGAAGCGCCATGCGGGAAGTCGCCATCGTCGGCGTCGCCGAATCCGATCTGGGCCGGGTGCCCGACAAAAGTAAATTCCAGTTATCCGCCGAAGCAAGCCGGTTGGCGCTCGACGAGGCCGGGTTGTCCGTGAAGGACGTGGACGGTTTGTTCACGACCATCATCACCGAAGGCGGGCAGTTTTCCACCTTGATGATGGCGGAATACATGGGCATCACGCCGCGCTTCACCGATTCCACCTCGATTGGGGGGTCATCCTTCGTCGCCTATGTGGAGCATGCGGCGATGGCGATCGCGACGGGGCTGTGCGACGTGGCGTTGATCTGCCACGGCAGCACCAATATTTCGGATCGCGGCGGCAAGGGCGGCCCGATGTCGCAATCCACCGACGTGTTCGGCCCCGCCCAGTTCGAGGAACCCTATGGCGTCTCCACGGTGGGCAGCTACGCGCTCGCCGCCCAGCGTCACATGTATGAATACGGCACGACCAGCGAGCAACTGGCGGAAATAGCCGTGGCGACGCGCAAATGGGCGTCCATGAACCCCAAGGCGCGGATGCGCGACCCGATCACCATCGACGACGTGATGAATTCAAGGGTCATCGCCTCGCCATTGCATCTGCTGGATTGCTGTCTGGTGACCGATGCGGGCGGCGCGGTGGTGCTGACCTCGCTGGAGCGCGCGCGCGATTTAAAATCCAAACCGGTGCAGGTGCTGGGCACGGGGGAAGCGCACACCCACCGGATGATCAGCCAGATGCCCGATTTGACGCAAACGGCGGCGGCGATTTCCGGCAAGCTGGCGTTCGAACGCTCCGGGTTGACGCATGCGGATATCGACGTGGCGGAAATCTACGACAGCTTCACCATCACGGTGCTGCTGACCTTGGAAAGTCTGGGCTTTTGCGCCAAGGGCGAAGGCGGCGCGTTCGTGTCCAACCAGCGCACGGCGCCCGGCGGCGACTTTCCCATGAACACCCAGGGCGGGGCCTTGTCGTACACCCATCCGGGCATGTTCGGGATTTTCACCGTCATCGAAGGCGTGCGTCAGGTGCGCGGCGAGTGCGGGCCAAGACAGGTGCCCGGCGCGGAAGTCGCGTTGTGCAACGGCACCGGGGGCGTGTTGTCGTCCACCGGCACGATCATTCTGGGGAGGGACTAAATCATGGTGTTGCCACCACTGCCAAGACCCTATCAAGACACCGCAGCCTATTGGGAAGCCGCGAAGGAACACCGCTTCATCATCCAGCAATGCAAGGATTGTAGCGAATTTCAGTTCTATCCACGCGGCGTGTGCAGCCATTGCCTGTCCAGCAATCTGGATTGGCGGGAAGCGTCGGGCAAGGGTGAGATTTATTCCTGCTCGGTCAACTATCGCGCGCCGCATCCGGGATTCGCCGACAACACGCCCTTCGTACTGGCCATCGTCGCATTGGAGGAAGGCCCGCGCATGATGACCAACATCGTCGAGTGCGACCCGGAATCGGTGAAGATCGGCATGGCGGTCACCGTCGTGTTCGATGATGTCACCGACGAGGTGACCTTGCCAAAATTCAAACCCGTATAACGAACGAAAGCCGCCGCCATGTCCTTTCCCGAAGCCAACGAATTCCTGGGCCAGACCGGCCCGCTCTCCGGTAACCTGCTGGATGAATGCGCCAAACTGGATGGCCCGCCCGCGGGCTTCGAACGGGTCTGGGCGGCGTTCGAACCCATGGAGGCGATGCAGAAACGCGGCCAAATTCTGCGCCTGCAAACCGGTGAAGCCTGGCAATTCCTGTGCGATGAAGGCGCCGCGCTGGGCGGCGCGGACTGGGCGCCGCCGCCGCTGGCCTATTTCGCGGCGGGCATGGCGTGTTCCGTCACCGGCGCGGTGGTTGAAAAGGCGGCCGCGCACGGCATTCCGGCAGAGGCGATTTCGGTCGTGGTGAACAACAATTACTCGCTGCGCGGGTCCATCCTGCGCGGGACGATGGACGGCCTGGGCCACAACCCGGATGTGTCCGTCACCATCGACAGCGACGCCCTGTCGGCGCCGGAAAAATCCGGTTTGGCGTTCGAAGCCGTGTCCAGCGTCCTGGCCGGATATCTGATGAAAAGCGTGTTCATCAGCGAATTCAATTTGATCGCGAACGGCGCGCCGGTCTCCCTCGACCTGTCCCATTGGGACTGGGACGGGGGCGTCCAGACGCTGCCCAGCGCCGCGCTGGACACGGCGGGAGGCGCGTCGGGGCTGGGAACGCCCTATGTATCGAAGAACGCCATTCGGCCCGACGACCCCACCTTCGACGCCAGCGGCGGTTCCGGCGTGGATGTGGTTCAAAATCGCAGCACCGTCGTATCCGCCACGGCGAAAGCGGCGGCCAATGGCGTCATCACGTCGGAAGCCGGCATCGCGCGGCCCGGCGCCAGCGTGTACGGATTTTTGGGCGCGTCCGATGCCGGTACGGCTGGCGCGCCGTCCAGCGCGAGCCTGATGGCGGCGGGCATCGGGTTTTGCTTCATGACCCAACTGGGCCGCTACGCCGAAGCCATGAAACGCCCGGTCCACGACTACCGCATGATCCAGTCCATCGACATTCCCCTGCCCGGTTCCGACGGCAGCCAGACGCCGGTCATCGGCACCAAACTGTTTTTGAACCAGGACGAAGCCGACGAATCCTTCGCCCAGGATTTGTTGCATTCGGCGCGCCGCACCTGCTTCCTGCACTCGACCCTGCAAGCCAGCCTGCGCAGCAAAATTGTCGTAGGATAACGCCGCCCCAAAATGCGAGGACGCCATGACAGCCATTGACCTGCCCCAGCTTAACGTTTCCAACGTCGATTTCGGCGCCGATGAGGACGCGATGGCGCGTTACAAGGAAGAAGGCACGGCGCGCGCGCTGGCCATGGACAATCGCGGGCCGATCCGCTTCACCGCCGACGGCGCGCTCGATCCGGCCATTCTGGAGGCGTATTCGCGCCACGGCTTCTACATTTTCGAAGGCCTCGTCGGCAGGGAAGAACTCGACGACATCGAACGCGACGTGGCCCATATTCTGGACCGCGCGCCGGCGACCAAGGACGCCCCCCTCGACAAACACGGCCGCCCGGCGCTGGGCGCGGATCTGGAAGGCCGGTCCTTCCGCATGGTCAAGCCGCTGTCCGATCCGTTCGGCGGGACCGATGCAAATTACGGCCGCCATCCGGTGAAAATGCTGGAACCGGACGCCCCGGCGGGCGCGCCCGATTATGTGGTGCATGTGCTGGTCGGGTCGCTGCAGCATTCCGACGCCTGTCTACGGCTCTACAGCCATCCGCATTTGCTCGCCATCGCGGAGGCCATCAACGGCCCGGACTTCACGCCGTTCAACGAAGCCGTGTGGGTCAAGCAACCGCGCCTGGGCGGTTCGGTCGCATGGCATCAGGACGGCTGGACCCATTGGGACGCGCCAGAACTGGACGAAGGCACGCACGGTTTCAATTCCATGATGCAGCTTTACGGGTGCGACGCGGCCAACGGGTTGTGGGTCGTGCCGGGATCGCATCGCCTGGGCAAGCTCGACGTTAAAACCCTGCGCGACGCCGAAGGAACGGACCGCCTGCCAGGCGCCGTGCCGTTCATCTGCGGCCCCGGCGACATGGCCATCTCCAACCGTCAAGTGGTGCATGGCTCGTTCGCGAACACCAGCGACAACATCCGCGTCACCATCAACGCGGGATTTCACCGGCGAAAATCCGTCCTCGATGTGCGCAGCGGCGGCGTGCACAACGAAGTCACCACCTATGACGACGCCTATATCCGCCACCGGTCGCGGTTGATCATGTACGGCGTCGACGCAAGACGCCAACGCTTCCCCGGTGAGGCGCAATACACCTACGCCCCGCTGGCCGACAGCGCCGGTGAATACGCCTGGACCCCGGACGCCAAGGCTGACATCCGGGACTACAATTTGCACGACATCGGGATTTAGGCGGAACGCCCGCCGTCACCTCCGGTCCGGCTACACCGTTTTACGGCGACGCATAGCGCCCATGCCAAGCAGCCCCGTCAGCAGGAGCAACGACGTCGCCGGTTCCGGGATGGTCGCGGTTTTTACGTTATGAATCGTGTTTTCTTCGTCCACGGGGGACAGTTCGACAATCGGCCCGGGGAAGAAATCTCCAGACGGATCGCCTGATCCCGCCAGGAAATGATTGATCCCGTCAATCAGGATCGCGCCGATTTCCGGTAAGCGATCCCATTCAACACCGACCGTTTCGAACCGTTTATCGTCGGAAAAAATGATGTTCCCGTCCAACGCGCCAACCCGAATATCGAAAAACACATCAAAAAACGAATCGAACGTGCCGCCATTGTCATCCGCGAAATTTATCGTCATTTGTCCCGTGCTCGGCGTGGGCGCCGGGACCACGGATCCTTCACCGGGAAGACGCTGCGTCTGTAACGTGATGTAAATGAAATCAGTTGGTAGTGGCCCAAGCGGCGAGAGATCGATCGGATTGACCGACTTTAGCTGTAACGCGACAATTTCGATATCGATCGTCGTCGAATTGGGCGCGCCGGGCACTTCAGCATCGGTTTTGCGTTCGATGATCGTATCGGCGTTGCCGGTCGATTGAACACCCGTGGTTCCCCCGAAATCAAAGGATTCCAGCGGCACCCCTTCAAGTGGAATGATCCCGAGCGGTAAGGGCGTCGACAGCAGAGCAGTGTCCAGACTGGTCCCCGGTTGCGTCTGCAACAAATCGAACCCCGCGCCAACCAGTGGCAGGGCGTGGGTAACGCTCGCCATTGACATAAAAAGCGCGGCGGTGGGCGCGATCAACGCCGTGCGGAAGTACTTTGCATACATTGCCTGACCTCCCAAAAATGAAATTATTGCACCCTGCAGCATGCCGCCTTTCGCGAGAAGCGCATTGATGTGGATCAAGGGCGATTCGTTATTCGCCATCGACCGACAAAGCGAATCAAATTCAACGTCAAAGCTGCAATTTATACTATATCACAATTTTACGGCGTTTGGTGAATTATAGCCGCCATTAAATGCCATATAGGATTGTGCGTTATTTATAATGACAGCTCGCTCAATTTGACCACGGGAGGGGAAGTTTGGCGGCGCGGACGACGAGCAAGAATCCGCGCGCAAAAATCCGACGTCGTGTTGCGGGGTTTGTGTAAACGCGGCGGCGTGTGGTCCGCACGGGCCTGGTGGGTATACCAGAGCGCCCCGCCTGGGTGGCGGCGCCGCCATGCGCGAACGGGCCGGGGACATTGAAGTGGAACGGTATGAGTCGGTGTGATGGCGGCGCTAGGCGGCGGAAACTTATCAAAATAGTTTTCTTTAAATGTCTGACACCTTGTACAAAATCATCTCAACATTCGAAGCTTCAACTTCTATTACATTGCAATCTTCCTTAATATTTCCTCTGACAGGACGCCAATAACTGATCGGTGATTCAACATACTTTCCCGCATCCTGTTGGATAAAGGCTTGAACATTACTAAAGTCTTTGTTCTTCAAGTTTCCTTTAAAGACAACATCTCCTGACTTGATATGAAGGATGTCCGAGGTTGATGTCCCTGTAAATGTTCTTCCTTTTCTTATGAAGGAAACATTGCCTGTGTGCAGACCCTCCCATTCAAAAGAAAATATCGCCTCCCAATTTCCAGAAATATCGCAGATATGCTCTCCATTTGGCAATTGAACGGTTGTGGGAATATCAATTGTTTTCAATACTTCGCCAGTTCGTTCACCACCGTTGCTCCCCCCCCCTTTAAGTGCGCCATATTTCGAAATTGAAGCAACGGCGCGCCCATTTTCATGCGTTTCTGATTTATCTGCTCCGGACATTGGGGTTGATGTCGCAGCGATTTGCGTCGAATTTTCTACTGCACCCCATTGAACATCCAATTCATTATCAACAAGCACCCATTTTCTCATTTTTTCAACAAGCGCCTTGGCAAGTTTAGGCTCATCATCGGATGACGCTTCCGCAATTAACCCTAGGATCCCACCAGGGGCGTAATTAGCAGAGGTCGCATATAGAGGGATTTCATACATCCGTTTATTATCCTTCGCACGAAGGAGTAAGAAATTAGCACTGATGGAATTTATACCGCCAACCCAGAGAGCTTCTCCGGGGGTGACATCGTGAACATTTGTGACTGTCACTTGTAATGTCATCGGCTCACCTACCGGCTTCCCCACCATGGGAAGATTTCGCATCGCCCTTTGAAAATGTCCCAAAATTGTTTTTGACTTCACCGCCAGGGCGCCATCTATCTCTATCGATTTAATGAAGTATTTAGCGTTTGGCTTTAGGTAGGATATTGTTGGCTTTGGCAACTGTGCAGTGACACATGCTGTTAGCATGGATGCAAAGAAGAAAAGGATGGAAAAACGTAAAACTCTCAATACGTGAGACGCCATATTCTCCAAATTAAACTTTTCAGTGCCGTGAAGTGTTTTAAGGAACAATGCGACATCTCCATGAAATCCAAGCCAGGATGAAACAAAAAGGAATCAAGGTAAATCGGCGCCGTTATCCAACGCCGCTCACCCCCCTAAAACAGAATTTCCGCGCCGAAGTTTCGTTTCGGGTCCACTTCCGGCACGATGCGGCCCAGGGGTTCGGCGCTTTTGGGTTTGTCGCAGGGCAGAAATTCGCCGCTGCCGGCGTCCACCTGTAGCGTTTCGTCCGCCACCACCACGCGGCCGCGGCTGAGCACGGTCGTCGGCCAGCCGGTCAGTTCCATGCCGTCATAGGGCGTGTAGCCGACGTTGTCGTGCAGCATGTCCCAGTTCACCGTGACCTTTTTATCCGGGTCCCAGATGGCGATGTCGGCGTCCGCGCCCACCGCGATGGTGCCCTTGCGCGGGTGCAGCCCGTACAGCTTCGCCGCCGCCGTCGCCGTCAGATCGACGAAGCGTTGCAGATCGATGCGGCCCTTGCCCACGCCTTCGGAAAACAGCAACGGCAGGCGCAGCTCGATGCCGGGCACGCCGTTGGCGACCTGTTTGAAGGTCGGGTTGGGGCCCGCCTTCAGCTTGCCGGTTTCATCGAAGCGATAAGGCGCATGGTCGGAGGAAAATACCTGAAACGTGCCGTTCTGGATGCCGCGCCAGATGACTTCCTGCCCGGCCTTGTCGCGCGGCGGCGGGCTGCAGCAGAACATCGCGCCTTCCGCGCCGGGCTTGTCCAGGTCGTCCATGGTCAGGAACAGATATTGCGGGCAGGTTTCCCCGAACACCTTCAAGCCCTTGCTCTGGGCCAGCCGGATTTCCTCCATCGCTTCTTCCGCAGAAACATGGACGATCAGCACCGGCGCATCGACAAGGCGGCCCAGCGCGATGGCGCGGTTGGTGGCTTCCCCTTCCGCGACTTGCGGGTGGCTGATGGCGTGGAATTTCGGCGCGGTGTTGCCGCCGTCGATCAGGCGCTTGGTCACCCAGCGGATCATGTCCCAGTTTTCCGCGTGGATCATGGTCAGCGCGCCTTCGCGCCGGGCGACGCTGAGCACGTCGAGCATCTGAAAATCGTCGAGCTTGGTGCCGTCATAGGTCATGTAGACCTTGAACGAGGTGTAACCGTCGCGGATCAACGCGGGCAGGTCCTGGTTCAGCGCCTGTTCGGTCGGGTCGGTGACAATCAGGTGAAAGGCGTAGTCGATGACCGCCTTGGGCCCGGCGCGGTCGTGGTAATCCTTCACCACCGCGCGCAACTGGTCGCCGCGATGCTGGCAGGCGAAGGGGATGATCGTCGTCGTCCCGCCGAACGCCGCCGAGACGCTGCCGGTGTAGAAATCGTCGGCGCACATGACCCCCATGCCCGACACCTGTTCGATGTGGCAATGGCTGTCGATGCCGCCGGGCATAAGCAGCTTGCCGGTCGCGTCGATTTCCCGGTCGCCGTCGCCAATGTCCCGGCCCAGCGCCGCCACTTTGCCATCGCGCACGCCAACGTCGCATGTCGTGGTGTCGGTCGCGGTGACCACCGTACCGCCCTTGATGATGAGATCGAACGCCGCCATGAAACCCCTCCCCCGCTAAACCTTATATGTGAACCCTATATTGATGACTCACAGCATGCCGGGCGGCGCGGAAAGGCGCAAGCGCATCACAAAATTTCAACGGTCCCCACCGCCGGATCGGCGGTGACGCGATCCCCGGATTTCACAAGCGCGGTGATGTCGCCGTCGAACCGGTCGATCAGGGCCAGCCCGGCGAAGGCTGCGCCCTGCGCCATGATCGGATTGGCGAAGTTCAGGATCAGGGCGGCGGGTCCCATGTCGCGCGCCGCCATTTCCCGCAACATCCACGCCGACGCCACCCCGCCCTTCGCGGCGTTGAGGATCAAAATCTTGCCGACATAGCTTTGCCCGCACAATTTGTGCTGCTGGCGGGAGAAGATCCCCTTGAGGCGGTCGAGGTCGTAACGGGCGCTGAAATTATCGCTGGCGACCAGCGCTTCCCCCGTGACGCGCAGCCCGATGCCGACATGGCCTTGAAAAACCTCACCTTGTTTTGATTGGCGGGTCATGACGCGCCTCCCACAATCTTGCCCGCCACGGCGCTGTCCACGCAGTGCGCCATCGACGCCAGCATCGGTTCGTAGCCGTAGCCGCCGAGGATATTCACGATCTTCGCGGAATTGCTCATCAAGCGCGTCCAGCCGTTCGCCTCGCCGATTTCGCGCGCGTACATTTGATAAAAACACACGCCTTCCAGTACGATTCCACCCGCATCCTCGATGGTCGCGGTCAGGCCCATGCGGTCGCAGGCGGATTTAATTTCCGGCGAGGTGGCGGCGATCAACGTCACCGTGTCGTTAACCCGGCGTCCCTGCATCAACCCGGCCAGATCGCGCATTTCCATCAACGACAATTGCGGCGCGGCGAAGACGACCACATCGAGACGATCATCGGCGGGCCAGTAGGAATCGCGCAGGGCGATTGTCGCAGCGCGGGTCAACGGGGTCGCGGCGGGCGCGGGGCCGTCAAACACGGTTTGCAAATCGGGGGCTTCCGGCGTGATCCCGGTCATGTGAAACAACGGCGTCGATCCGAAACTCGCCAGCGCCGCGCCGAAATGCTTCAACTCGTCCGAAGTCGGCGGCGACTCAACCCCGGATATCACCGGCACTTCCCAATACGATTTCATGTCGCGACCGACGACAGCGCCCAGCGCGCCCCATTCGCTCAAATCCTTCGGGCGGTGATCGACCTCGAAATGCGTGCTTCCCTTGCGCACCCCGTCCAGGTGAAATCCGTAACGCGGCGTCCGGCCTGTCAGGGCGGCGGCCAGCGCGGACGGGCCGCCTTCAAAATTCGTGCGCGCGCCCATGACGCTGTTGGCGTAAATCGACGACCCCGTATCGCCAAACGCCAGATGTTCGCCCAGCACCGGTGGCATGATAGTTTGATAGTTGATGCAGGTGTCGGTCATCATGACGCCCAGGGCGCGGAAGGCGGCGATGGATCGGCGCTCCAGATTGGCCTGATCCTCGGTCTGTTTCAGGCGTTTGTAAGCTTGCAAATCGACGCCGCGCGGGTCGGTGACGGTGGGCGCGCGGACCAGGCGCTGATCTTCCGGCAACGCCGCCAACCCTTCCAGAAAGCCCACGCATTCCTCGCCCAGCGATTCCGGATCGGCCATCAGGTGCACCTGGGCGACGTCCACGCAATCCTCGGCGTCGAAAAACTGGCCGACGCTCACGACCTGTTCCATGGCGTATTTGCGCGCAGGGCCTTCCGCCCCGGCCAGCATCGCTGATTCATGGTCCGTCAATTTCATTTCCGAAGTCCCCGCGCCCGATGGTGATGTCCCGGCTATTTTAAGGATCGCGCGCGCCCCGTCACACGAATTCGGTGTTGGCCCCGCCGTCTTGAACTTCACGCCGCGTGCAGTCACAGTGCGCAAAGAATTCATCTTCACAAACAAGGTCACCCGCCATGCCGAAAATCAACGCCGAACGATTGTTGAAGGATTTGCGGGATTTGCGCGCGTTCGGCGCGGTTGAAAACGGCGTCGTGCGCCCCGCCTTCAGCGACACGGACATGGAGTCGCGGCGGTGGCTGGCGGAACGCTTCGCCGACGCCGGGCTCGATGCGACAATGGACGGCGTCGGCAATGTGTTGGGTCGGTCGCGCAAGCCCGGTCCGGCGCTCATCATCGGTTCGCATTCCGATACGCAACCGCGCGGCGGGTGGCTCGACGGGGCGCTGGGCGTCATATACGGGCTAGAGGCCGCGCGCGCCTGCGCCGAGGACCCCGCGACCGCCCACCTCGCCATCGACGCGGTGTCCTGGCAGGACGAAGAAGGTAATTATCTGGGCTGTATCGGCAGCCGGTCGTGGTGCGGGAGCTTGAATTCGGTCGATGAAGCCGCCGCCGTAGGCCGCGACGGCACGCCTCTGGCGACCCGGCTGGTCGAGGTGGGATTATCGGACACGCCGCGTTTGTCGATGGAGGAAGGCCGGTACGCCGGTTACCTGGAAGCGCATATCGAACAGGGCGCATATCTGGAGGACGCGGGCGAATTGATCGGCGTCGTCACCGCCATCGTCGGCATTCGCGGCATGTCGATCAAATGTCATGGCGCGCAAAATCATGCGGGCACCACGACCATGGCGCGGCGCAAGGACGCGGCGACGGCAATGTTCGAAATCGCGCATCGGATCAATCAGGAATTCCCCAAACTCGCCAACGAACGCACGGTCTGGACCATCGGTCAGGCGACCATCGAACCGGGCGCGTCCTCCATCATTCCGGGTTACGCCGAACTGGCGCTGCAATTCCGCGATTCCGACGTAAAACTGCTGGACGCCTTCGAGGGCATTGTCGCCGATTTGGTGGCGGCGGTGAACGCGCGCGGCGTCATCCGGGTCGAAGCCGAGCGGTCACGCCCGCCGATCATCCCCAGCATCATGGATTCGGGATTGCAGGAACACATCGCGCAAGCCGCCGAGGTCTCCGCGCCGGGCAAGTGGCGCCATATGCCAAGCGCCGCGGGTCATGACCCCATGGTCATCCACGAAAAACTGCCCTGCGCCATGTTGTTCATTCCTTCCATCGACGGAATCAGCCACGATTTCGCCGAGGACAGCCACGATTCCGACATCGTGATCGGAGGTCAGGTGATGGCCGACGCCGCCGCATCCATTCTTCTTGAAGCGTCATGACCGATTCCGTTAACGCGTTCGTTCCAGGGTCCAGCGTCCAAATTGACGGCGCGGCGGACGGCCCGCTATCCGGACTGACCTTCGCCGCGAAGGATTTATTCGATGTCGCCGGTCATCACACCGGGGGCGGCAACCCGGACTGGGGATTGCGCGCGCCAATACCCGACAAACATTCATGGGCGGTGCAAACGCTGCTCGATTCCGGCGCGAATTTAATTGGCAAAACCATCACCGATGAAGTCTCCCTCGGCATTCTGGGCGAAAACGCCTTTTACGGCACACCATTGAACAGCGCCGCGCCGGATCGCGTGCCCGGCGGGTCGTCGTCAGGATCGGCGGCGGCGGTCGCGGCCGGATTGTGCGATACGGCGATTGGCACCGACACCGGCGGGTCGGTCCGGGTTCCGGCGAGCTTTTGCGGGCTGTTCGGCATTCGCCCCACCCATGGCCGCATTAATCCGGCCGGGATGGCGCCGCAAGCGCCCGGTTCGGACACGACGGGATGGTTCGCGCGTGACGCCGAAACCTTCGCACGCGTATCGGCGGTGATGCTGGGCGAGCCCTGCGAACCGGCCATCCCGACGCGGTTGATTATCGCCACCGACGCCTTTGGCTTCGCCGACGAACCCGTCCGCGACGCGCTGAAACCGCTGGTCGCGCGATTGGCCCAACAGGTCGACGACGTTCGGGAAGACATCATGGCCCCGCAAGGCCTGTCGGTCTGGGGCCGCGCCCAACGCACGCTGCAGCCCGCCGAAGCCTGGGAAACCTTCAAGGACTGGATCAACCGGGACAATCCGCGCGTGTCGTTCAATGTGGCGCGCGGGTTGATCGCGGGGTCAACCATATCCGCCGCCGATTTGAACTGGGCCGCATTGATGCGCCGCGAAGCGCGCGCGCGGCTGGATCATTTGTTGCAACCGGGAACCATCATCTGTCAACCGACGACGCCGTTTCCCGCCCCCCTGAAAGGGCTGCCGCTGGATGAACTCAACACGGTGCGCGACCAAATCATGTGCCTGTGCGCCTATGGCGGTTTGACGGGCGTCGCCACCGTCACCATCCCCGGCGCGACGGTGGATGGCGCCCCGGTCGGCCTGTCGATCATGGGCGCGCGCGGATCGGACGCGGCGCTGGTGGGATTGGCCCGTGTCATGTCGCAACAAGAAGAGGAAACCAAATGAGTGATCCCGTTGTCAACGACCCGGAAGTGGTGGCGGAAGTGGGCGTGTTGTTCGAACGCTATGAACAGGCGTTGATCGACAAGAACGTCGATGTTCTGGACAACACGTTCTGGAATTCGCCGCACACCATCCGGCTCTCCCGCGACGAACATGGGTATGGATTTGACGAAATTCACGCGCACCGCGTCGCCCGCGCGCCGGGACCCGGCACCAAGGAAAGGCGCATCCGGCTGGACATCCTCACCCTCGGTCGGGACTTCGCCGTGGTGAATCTGGTCTACAAGGTGCGCGGTCAGGACGCCACCGGCCGACAAAGCCAAACCTGGGCGCGGTTTCCCGAAGACGGCTGGAAGGTCGTCAGCGCCCATGTTTCAACCTTCGAAGGCGATGATGCCTGACGATTCCTGGCCCGCGCGGCTGAGGG
>JABJJH010000154.1 GCA_018660965.1 Rhodospirillaceae bacterium
AAGAAAGCGGTTGTCCGGTTGGCCGAAGGCCATTCCGTAGACGTGACCACGGGGCTTTAAGACGATGGCGTTAAAAAAATACAAACCGGTCACCTCGACCATGCGGCACCTCGTGTTGGTCGATCATTCCGGTCTTTACAAGGGCAAGCCCGTCAAAACACTGACGGAAGGCTTGAGCGAAAAGGCCGGGCGTAACAATCACGGCCGCATCACGGCGCGGCGTCGTGGCGGCGGGCACAAGCGCAAATACCGGATTATCGACTTCAAGCGGCTAAAGTTTGACGTGCCCGCGAAGATCGAGCGGATTGAATACGATCCCAACCGGACCGCGTTCATCGCGTTGATCACGTACGAAGACGGTGAGCAGAATTACATCCTGGCGCCGCAGCGGGTGCAGGTTGGCGACACCGTCGTCGCCGGACCGGGTTCCGACATCAAGCCGGGTAACGCCTTGCCGCTGAATAATATTCCCGTTGGTACGATTGTGCACAACGTGGAAATGAAACCTGGCAAGGGCGGTCAGCTTGCACGCTCGGCGGGCACGTATGTGCAAATCGTCGGTCGGGATTCGGGATACGCGCAGGTCAAATTGACATCGGGAGAACTTCGCCTTGTGCGCGGCGAGTGCATGGCGACGATTGGCGCCGTGTCGAACCCGGATCAGTCGAACATCAAGATCGGCAAGGCGGGCCGCAAGCGTTGGTTGGGCAAACGCCCGGCGGTGCGCGGTGTGGCCATGAACCCCGTCGATCACCCGCATGGCGGTGGCGAAGGCCGCACGTCGGGCGGACGTCATCCGGTTTCCCCTTGGGGCAAGCCGACCAAAGGTAAGCGGACGAGAAAGCGGAATAAGCCTTCCGACAAGCTCATTATCCGTAGTCGTCACGCGAGAAAGAAGTAAAGGAGAGGCAAGTTGGCTCGATCCGTCTGGAAAGGTCCATTTGTCGATGGATACCTGTTGAAGAAGGCCGAAGCGGTGCGTGCTTCAGGCCGGAGCGACATCATTCGAACCTGGTCGCGCCGTTCGACGGTGCTGCCACAGTTCGTGGGTATTACGTTCGGCGTTTACAATGGACACAAGTTTATCCCGGTTCTGGTGACCGAGAATATGATTGGTCACAAATTTGGCGAATTTTCGCCGACGCGGACGTTTTACGGCCACACGGCCGATAAGCGCGCGAGACGAGGTTAGGTATGGGCAAGGCCAAGACAGAACGACGACTGGACGATACGGAGGCGAAGGCCTACGTCAAATCGATCCGCGTCAGTCCCCAGAAACTGAACCTGGTGGCGCAATCCATTCGCGGCAAGTCGGCGGAGGCCGCGCTGGCCAGCCTGACGTTTTCGCCCCGGCGCATCGCCGTTGATGTTCGCAAGGCGCTGCAGTCGGCGATCGCCAATGCGGAAAACAATCACCAACTTGACGTTGATCGTTTGTACGTCAAGGAAGCGACGGTTGGTAAAACCATGGTGTTGAAACGCTTCCGGGCGCGGGCGCGGGGACGGATCGGGCGTATCGAGAAGCCCTTCAGCAACTTGACCGTCATCGTACGCGAACGCGAGGAGACCGAATAATGGGTCAAAAAGTCAATCCGATTGGGCTGCGCCTTGGCGTCAATCGCACATGGGATTCGCGTTGGTATGCGTACCGGAATTACGGTGATCTGCTACACGAAGATCTGAAAATCCGCGATTTTCTGATGGAAAAACTGGCCCCGGCCGGCATCTCCAAGGTCGTTATTGAACGACCGGCGAAACGTGCGCGCATCACCATTCAAACCGCACGGCCCGGCGTCGTCATCGGCAAGAAGGGGCAGGATATCGAAAAGCTGCGCCAGGAAGTCGCCAAGATGACGAATGGCGACCTGCATCTGAATATTGTCGAAATTCGCAAGCCGGAAATCGACGCCAAGCTGGTGGCGGAAAACATTTCGCAACAACTCGTGCGGCGGGTGGCGTTTCGCCGCGCGATGAAGCGGGCGGTTCAATCGGCGATGCGTCTGGGCGCGCTCGGCATTCGGATCAATTGCGGCGGTCGCTTGGGCGGCGCCGAGATTGCGCGCATGGAATGGTATCGCGAAGGCCGCGTGCCGTTACATACGCTGCGCGCGGACATCGATTACGGCACGGCGACGGCTCAGACGACATATGGAGCCTGCGGCGTGAAAGTCTGGATTTTCAAAGGCGAGATCATGGCGCATGACCCCGCTGCCCAGGACAAAAAACTTCAGGAACAACAGGTCGGTCGTTAAGTTTCGGCGCGTACTTGGTGGAAAAAGGTAAGAATTAATGCTGCAACCGAAACGGACGAAATTCCGGAAGCAACATAAAGGCCGGGTCCATGGTCTGGCGAAGGGTGGCACCACCCTTAACTTCGGCGCCTATGGATTGAAGGCGGTGACGACCGGACGCATCACGGCGCGTCAGATCGAAGCGGCGCGGCGCGCCATCACGCGGCACATGCGCCGCGCGGGCAAGGTTTGGATTCGGGTGTTTCCGGATGTGCCCGTCAGTGGAAAACCCGCCGAAGTCCGTATGGGTAAAGGCAAGGGCGCGCCGGAATACTGGATGTGCCGCATTAAGCCCGGTCGGATCATGTTTGAATTGGATGGCGTCGATGCGGAAGTCGCGAAACGCGCGTTCGAACTGGCTTCGGCTAAATTGCCAGTGAATACGCGCTTTATTCAGCGCTTTGGCGGTTGATAAGGAAATTTACGATGAAGGCCGAAGATCTACGTCAAAAATCCGAAGATGAGTTGGGCGCGCAATTGCTTGAACTCAAGAAGGAGGCGTTCAACTTGCGTTTCCAAAAGGCGAGTGGGCAACTTGAGAATGTCTCCCAGGTGCGCGCCGTTCGACGCGATATCGCGCGGATCAAGACCATACTGACGTCTTTAAACGCGTCGGCCTAACGGAGAATAAGAAATGCCCAGGCGAATCCTACAAGGAAAAGTCGTTTCCGACAGTTCAAACAAGACCATAGTCGTCTTGGTGGAACGGCGCGTGCAGCATCCGCTGTACAAGAAAATCATTCGAAAATCGAAGAAATATCACGCCCATGATCCCATCAACGCCCACAAGATTGGGGACACAGTTCGCATTCGCGAATGCCGTCCGATCTCGAAGCTGAAAACCTGGGAAGTATTGCGCGAAGACGCTGGCGCCGCCGTGGCCGCCGCAGACGCCCAGTAAGGAAACGCTGACATGATTCAAATGCAATCCAACCTCGATGTGGCCGATAATTCCGGTGCGCGTCGGGTGCAATGTATCAAGGTCCTGGGCGGTTCCAAACGCCGAACCGCGGGCGTTGGCGACATCATCGTCGTTTCCGTGAAGGAAGCGATTCCGCGGGGGCGCGTCCAAAAGGGCGACGTCCACAAGGCGGTGATTGTACGAACCGCCAAAGAAATCCGCCGGGCGGATGGCTCGTCGATCCGGTTCGACCGGAATGCGGCTGTGTTGATTAACCCGCAAGGTGAGCCCATTGGCACGCGTATTTTTGGGCCGGTCACGCGCGAACTGCGCGCCAAACAGTTCATGAAAATTATTTCTCTCGCGCCGGAAGTGATCTAGGCGCGTTGGGACGACAAGGATAAGGGACGAAAATGGCGGCGAAGTTTAAAAAAGGCGACACGGTCACCGTGTTGGCAGGCAAGGACAAGGGCAAGCAGGGTGAAATCCTGCGTGTCTTGCGCGAGGAATCGCGCTTGTTGGTGCAAGGCGTCAATATGGTCAAGCGGCATACGCGTCCGAGCCAAACAACACAGGGCGGCATTGTCGAAAAGGAAGCGACAATTCATGTTTCCAATGTGTCGCATATCGACCCCAAATCGAATGAGCCAACCCGGGTCGGGTTTAAATTGATGGAAGATGGCAGCAAGGTGCGTTTCGCGAAACGTTCCGGCGAAGTCATCGACCGCTGATAGGAGGCGGTTTAGGCATGAACAGTACGCAAATTTATATCCCGCGTTTGAAAACGCATTACGAATCCGTCGTCGTGAAAGAACTGACCGACGCCTTCGGCTACACCAATCCGATGCAGACGCCCAAAATCGAAAAGGTCGTCGTGAACATGGGCGTTGGCGACGCGGCGAGCGATTCCAAGGTCATCAACAACGCTGTCGCTAATTTGACGGTGATTACCGGGCAACAACCGGTCGTGACCAAGGCGAAGCAGTCGATTGCGACGTTCAAACTTCGTGAAGGCATGGCGATTGGCGCGAAGGTGACGCTGCGCCGCGCACGGATGTATGACTTCCTGGATCGGTTGATTAACGTCGCCTTGCCGCGTGTGCGGGATTTCCGGGGATTGTCGAGCCGCAGTTTCGATGGCCGGGGCAATTATTCGTTAGGTTTAAAGGAACAGATTGTCTTTCCGGAAATCGATTACGACACAATCGATAAAATTCGAGGCCTGGACGTCGTCATTTGCACGACCGCTAATACCAACGAAGAAGGTCTCGCGTTGCTTAAAGGCATTAACATGCCGTTCACGAGTTGAACGGTTAGCGGAGAATACAGGACATGGCGAAGAAAAGCGCGGTGGAGAGAGATAAGAAGCGGGAGCGTTTGGCGCGGCAAAACGCCGGTCGGCGCGCGCGTCTGAAGGCGGCGGCGAAGGATCAAACCTTGCCGGCCGAAGATCGGTTCGCCGCGCGGTTAAAATTGGCCGAAATGCCTCGGAATTCCGCACCGGTGCGGCAGCGTAATCGCTGTCTACTAAGCGGTCGTCCTCGCGGGTATTATCGGAAGTTCAAGCTGTCCCGTATTGCGCTACGTGAATTGGCGTCGCAGGGCTTAATTCCCGGCATGGTCAAGTCGAGCTGGTAGGAGAGATCAAAGTATGTCGATGAGTGATCCCATGGGCGATATGCTTACCCGCATCCGCAACGGTCAACGTTGTGGCATGTCGACGGTTAGCTGCCCTGC
>JABJJH010000289.1 GCA_018660965.1 Rhodospirillaceae bacterium
CTCTCTCAATTGATCGTAGGATGGTGTTGGACCCCGCCTCGGGCGCACGAGGCGATTCAAGCCAATGGGAACAGGCGATGGACAACCACGCCACACAAACAAACGCGGCGCGACGCGAAGACCCGGCGAAACGCATTGAATTGGGCGTGGTGGAAAAACTGCGCCTTGATTGCGGCGTTTCCCTGGGGCCCTTCACCACGGCGTACCAGACCTATGGCGCGCTGAACGCGGACAAATCCAACGCGGTCCTGATTTGCCATGCGCTGACTGGCGACCATTACGTCGCGGACGACGTCCATCCCGTTACCGGAAAACGGGGTTGGTGGGACCAGATGGTCGGGCCGGGCAAACCCATCGACACCGACCGCTTTTTCGTCATTTGCGCCAATGTCCTGGGCGGGTGCCAGGGCACCACAGGACCAAAAGACATCGACCCGGAAACCGGAAAACCCTATGGCCTGTCCTTTCCGGTCATCACCATCGGCGATATGGTCCGCGCGCAAAAGCAATTGATTGACCATTTGGGCATTGATCAACTGTTTCTCGTCACGGGTGGATCAATGGGCGCCATGCAGGTTCTGGAATGGGCGGCGCGGTATCCGGACCATGTCTTCGCCGCCTGTCCCGTCGCGGGCGCGGCGCGGCATTCGGCCCAGAACATCGCATTTCACGAAGTTGGCAGGCAGGCGATCATGGCCGACCCCGACTGGCATGGCGGCGACTATCTAAATCGCGACGCGGCTCCCAGGCGCGGGTTGTCGGTGGCGCGCATGGCGGCGCATATTACCTATTTGTCCGAAGCAGCCCTGCACCGGAAATTCGGTCGGCGCCTGCAGGACCGCGACGGCCTGACCTATGGGTTCGACGCCGATTTTCAGGTCGAAAGCTATTTGCGCCACCAGGGCAGCACGTTCGTCGACCGGTTCGACGCCAACGCTTACCTCTACATCACGCGCGCCATGGATTATTTTGATCTGGCCGCAGAACATGGCGACAATCTTTCCGCTGCATTCGACGGCGCGAAAACTCGATTCTGCGTCATTTCGTTCAGCAGCGATTGGTTGTTTCCGACATCGGAAAGCCGCGACGTCGTGCATGCGTTGAACGCCGTCGCGGCGAATGTCAGTTTCGTCGAGGTCGAATCCGACAAGGGGCATGACGCCTTTCTGCTCGACGAACCGGAATTCTTCGAGGTCATGACCGGGTTCATCAATGGCAGCGCCGCGATCCGGGGTCTGTCATGAACGTTCTGAAAAGTAACGGCAGGTCATCGCCAATCCGCATCGACCTGAAATTAATCGCCGACATGATCGAGCCCGGCAGCCGGGTGCTCGATGTCGGCTGCGGCGAAGGCGAGTTGCTGGCCTATCTTGCCGAAACGAAGCAGACCGATGGGCGCGGCGTGGAATTATCTATGAGCGGCGTCAGCAAAAGCGTACGCAGCGGCTTGTCCGTCATCCAGGGCGATGCGGACACCGACCTCAAGGATTATCCCACCGGCGCCTTCGATTACGTGGTGTTGAGCCAGACCTTGCAAGCGACGTATCGCCCGCGCGAAGTCGTTGAAAATCTGGTGCGCATCAGCCGCCGCGCCATCGTGTCGTTTCCGAACTTCGCCTATTGGCGCGTGCGCCTGGGGCTTATGTTCACTGGCAAAATGCCCGTGACGGACACCTTAACCCACACCTGGTACGACACGCCGAATATTCACCACTGCACGGTCAAGGATTTCGTCGAAACCTGCCGTGACAGCGGAATCGCGATTGAACAGGCGATCCCGTTAACCCGAGGCGGCAACACGATGACGCTGCCCGCGACGGGACGTCTCGCGAATTTGCTGGCCGAACAAGCCATGTTCGTGTTGCGCCGCCCCGATTGATTCCGAGTCCAACCGACCCTTAAAGCTACCCCTCGTCGCCATCCATCGTGTCGGTGATGAAATCGTCGCTGGAGGGCCCCTGCGACTTTGATGGCGACGATGATGATTGGGGCGATGCCGCAGTTTTCGGGCGCAATGGCTCCCGCACCAACCGAACCGGCGCCGCCGGCGCAGCGCCGGTCTTGTCCTCACCAAAATAAATCGTTTGATGCGGGAACGGCATTTCAATGCCCAATTCGTCGAAGCGGCGTTTCAGCGCCTTGTTGAAAGCGCGGCGCACGGCCCATTGCCGTAGCGGCTTGGTCTTGATCCGGGCGCGAATAACGACGGCGGAATCGTCAAAACGATCCAGCCCCTGCACCTGAATGTCTTCGAGAATCGCCTCCGCAAGCGCCTCGTCCGTCCGCAGGACCGCGCCGACATCCTGGATAACGCCGATCACATCATCCACATCCTCGCGATACGCGATGCCAATTTCCATCAAGGCGTAGGAAAAGTCCTTCGTCAAATTCTTGACGCTGCTTACTTCGCTGAAGGGCACTGTATGCACGGTCCCCTGCACGTCGCGGAGGCGAATAGTCCGGATCGTCAGAGTTTCAACAACGCCGGAATGCCCGGCGACATCGACGACATCGCCGACGGAAATGGAATCTTCCAGCAGGATGAACAGGCCCGTGATGATGTCCTTCACCAGCGTCTGCGCGCCAAACCCGACGGCGAGCCCGACAACCCCCGCCCCCGCCAGCAGCGGTCCGATATCGATACCCAATTCGGACAACACGGTCAGGACCGCCATCACGGTCAGCGCCACCATGAAGACATTGCGCAACAGCGGCAGCAGCGTGCGGACGCGCTGGCTTCGCGCCACCGCGTCACCGCCGGAATCCTTGGCCGCCAGATATCGTTCAATCAGCGCGCTCACCACTTCCCACGCGGCGAACGCGAGCACCACGATAATTGCGATGGTCGCCACGCTGCCGACCACGCCGCGGCCGCTTGCCGACGCCGCCCAGGATAATATATCGACGCCCCATGCCTGAAGAACGCCAAGACCCGCGAACAGGATCAGAAAAATCCGACCCGCCTTTTCCAGAAGCGGTAGATAGCGGTTCACGCGCGCTTCGAGTTCCGGCAACCGGGCCTTCACGTCATCGTTTAACCGGAAGGTCCGGGCGGTGAACTGTCCGGCGGCGATCAAAACCAGTTTCGCGGCGACGACAATCACGATGCTCAACAACGAAGCCCGAAGGATAAATTCGAACCCGCCCGGAAGTTCAAGCGCCCAGACGGAAAAACTGACGACGAGATATAGAATAAGCAGCACATGCCAGATATCCGCGAAGCGCCGGCGAAAACTGGACAAGACAGCGGCGTCCTCACCGCGTATCCATTGGGCGACGGGTTGCCGGTTCTGCATGACCAGCATCACGAACAACGCGCCGATAGCCAGCCCTAGCAATTTCAGCAGCAACTCGTAAGCGGGTAGCGGCAACCCCAGCAACAAGGCCGACTGCACGGCGAAGGCGCCGTATATGGTGAGATTCGCGAGACGCCGTATCCAGATAAACACGTAATTCGCGGCGATATCCCCGATGGGCAGGACACGCAGCGACGCAATGCGCGGCGCGACGACCATGCGCGCCACGGCGACGACCGCGCGCGCCAACACGCTGGCGTTGATGAGCGCCAGCGCGCCAAGGCGAACCGCCGGTCCGGGATCCAACAAGGCCACCGCGCCATAGGACGCCGCCGCGAACCCCGCGATTGGCACCAAGTCCAGGATGGTTCGCGCCAGGAGAAACACAAGGGTCGCGCCCATGCCGTCTTCCGACCGCGCCTCCACGCGACCACGCGGCCCGCGCAGCGCCAACCGCAAGGCGCCTTCCGCGATCAATCCAGCGAGCAGGAAACTTGCGATATGGGCGATAACGGCGAAAAGGTCGTTGCGCCGCGCCGGATCGCCAAACGTCGCGCGCGTCCATGACAGAATGGCGGGCGCGTCCAGCACCGACGCCGCCGCGGCGACAATATTCTGGCTGATCCGCCCGACCCGGCGCGATAGGTCGTCGAGGACGCCTGGAGTGGCCTTTGGCGAATCATTGGCTTGGGTGTACGCGGCGTCAAGCAGAATTCGAAGATCGCCGACCAATCGCGCGCGCCGCTCATCGTCTTCCAGCGTCTTGATGAGCGATTCGATTTGCGGGGCGGCTAAATTTTCACGCGAGGCTTCCTTCGCCCATACCGGGACCGCCGCGTGGGCTGTCAGAACGGCTGCGAAAAGAAAAGCAAGGAGCCATCGGCGCGCGTCCAAAAAACCCACCTCTGCGTTCGTTCAGAATTACGCCGCCAAGGCGGCGTTCCTGCGGCGAGCCCGGACAATGCCGAGAATAATCGCGAGGACACCGACGGCGATTGGCATCAACCCGATATTGATAAACCGCAACCAACCATTAAGCCTTTCGATATCTTTACGCAAATCCAGTTGCACCGTGCGTAGTTCCTTGCGGATCGCCAACAGGTCGGTTTGCAGGGTCTGCATTTCCCCGTCGAGCGATTTGCGTTGATCTTCGCTCAACTTGACCTCACTGCCCGGTTTGTCGCCCGCGGGTCCATCGGACTTTCCTTGCAGCTCGGCGATGCGCTTTTCGGCTTCGGCGAGACGTTTGACCAGATCCTGTTCTTTCTTCCGATAGCGTTGATCCGCGTCGGCGCGCAAGGCTTCAACCAGCGTGAATGGTCGTTGCGCCGTGCCCCGGCTGCGCAGGCTTATCAGGTCGCTCGATCCCGACAAGTTATCCAGCGCGTTGACGACGAGATCGCCATTGTTGGAGAACGGTGACATGACGCGTTGTCCGAAGAAGTCCTGGATCCGAATCCAGAACCGTTCGTGCAGCATGTCGGTGTCGGCGATCAGCACCACGTTCAACGGCTTTTGGGATTTGGCGAGGTGCGGGCGTTTTTTCTTTTTCGGTTCTTCGGTTTTCGCTTCCCCGGGCTTGTCCGTGGGGGGAGCGACGGTCTCAGGCTTGGCGACTTCGGAGTCGGGAAGCGTGGCGGTTTCGAGCGATGAGTCCTTGATCGATTCCGCTTTTACCATGGTGTCTTTTTTTGCGGCGTCTTTTCCCTCGGCTTCGGCCTTTTTAGGCTCCGGCTTTTTAGGCGGACCATCGGGGTAGGCGGACACAGCGTCGCCGCTGATGCGCGCGGCGACCATCAGTTTCGTATCGCCGGGCTGGAACTTGTCCAGAAATCCCAGAATATTCGTTTCGGCAATGCCGATCATGTCGGTGTCGAACACCTGACTGACCTTGGTCGTTTGCAACAGCGGCTCGACGGTGACGCTGGCGTTTTCCGCCACTTCAATCATGCCCGCCGACGCCACGTTGATGGCGGTAACCCCGCGCGTCACCGCATCGCTGTCGTTGATGTTGTCCTGGCGCATCGACATCCACAATAGATATGGTGCGGCTTGCGTATCGCCGCCCTTGCCTGCGTTCACCATGCGCGCGGTTTTCATGTCGCCAAGAACCTTCTTATCGGCGACAGTAACCCCCCATTGGGCGGTTAGTTTATTAAAGTTCGACGTCAACGCCATCGGTCGGCCCGCGACCAGGGACGCCCGCGCCATTTCGTTGTGCGGGTCTGTCATGATCAGGGCCTTGCCGCCCGCCATCAGGTATTGGTCGATGGCGTAGAGCTCGTCTTCGGTAAGGTTGGCCGGGTGGGCGAGGAACAGTACGTCCAGTTCGTCGTTCACTTCCTCCGTGGCGTCGATGATGCTGCGGACCTCGAAGGTTTCCTCAAGCATGTCGATAATCGGCCACTGCTTTTTCCCCTGGGATCGCGGTGAAAACTCTCCAAACAACGGCAGGGTGGAAATGACGCCGACGACGGGTTTCTTCGGATTGGCCGCCGTATAGAGCAATTTCGACAAATCGTATTCGAGGAACGCTTCGCGCTCCGGTTGAAAGAACGGCAACACAGCCGTGGTTTCGCCAATGCGCGCGGCCAGCCCGAAATAAACCTTTTCGCCGCTGGCGTCCAACGGCACGCCTTTTAGCCCCGCCTTCACTGCGTCGTCCTCGGTTTCCGAAAACGGTTCCGGGTCGAATTCGGTCACGGTGAATTTATCGTCGGAAATGGCGGCGATTTCGTTCACCACATCGCGCACCCTGTCGGCGTAATTACCGTATAACGCGACCTGTTTTAATAGCGTCTGCGAAAAATACAGTTCGAATTCAATGGGTTCCTTGACGCCATTGACGATATTGCGCGTTCCTTGCGATACGGTGAACAATCGATCTTCCGTCAAATCCACGCGCAGGCCGGTCACGCCGGTCAAGCCTGTGTTGAGAACCACGAACAAGGCGATGGCGATGGCGATCCCGACAATCCAGCCACGGTCGCTATGGAATAATTTGCGTATCATCGGTTATTCACCCTTCAACCGTGCGACGGCAAGCGCGGTCGCAAACAAAAATACCGCGATCAAAGACACGAAATACGCGATGTCGGTTATGTCCAGCACGCCCTTCGAAATGTCGCTGAAATGCGTCAGGAAACTGAGCGAGGCGATAAAATCAACCGCTTGCGGCGGCGCCCACCCGGAAAAAAAGTTCAATACCAGTGGCGCGCCGCTAGCGATGAACACAAAACTGAGGCTGGCCGTCACCACAAAGGCGATGACCTGGTTCTTTGTAAGCGCTGAAATGAACGATCCTATGGCGAGAAAGCCCGCCGCCATCAACAAGCTGCCGATATAGCCGGCCAGAATGACGCCGTTATCCGGATCGCCCAGCACGTTCACGGTGATCCAGACCGGAAACGTCAACGCCAACGCGATGGCGGTGAAAATAACCGCCGCGAGATA
>JABJJH010000401.1 GCA_018660965.1 Rhodospirillaceae bacterium
TGACGTCCTCGAATTCGATGGAGCCGTCGATTTCGTCGGGATCCAGCGCGTCCGGTTTGTCGGCGACCGCAATATCGACGTCGAGCACTTCGAAGATGCGCTGACCGGCCGCCATGGCGCGCTGCATGATGGAGTACTGGATCGTCAGGGACCGGATCGGGTCGAAGAACCGTTGCACATAAAACAGGAAGGCCACCATCACGCCGATATCCAGGGCCTGATCCAGAACCATGCCGCCGCCGACGACCACGATGATCGCCATCGCCGCGCCGGTCAGCCCATCGACGATGGGTATCAACACATTCGTGAATTTGGAGCCGCGCAGATGGGCGTTGAGGTTGTCCGTCGCCTTTTCATCGAAGAGCGCGAAATTGACGTCCTCGCGGGTTAGCTCCTGCACGACCCTGACGCCGTGAATGCTTTCCGCCAACGCCGCGTTCGTGGCGCTGCTGGTTTCGCGCGCCCGAAGAAAGGCGCGCCGGGCCAATGGCAGCCAGACGATGCGGACAAAAAACAGCGCCGGGACAACCGACAGGGTCAAGGCGCCCAAGCGGGCGTCGAGGGTCAATAGAACGGCCACGATGCCAAACAGCAGCACGAAATCGCCAATCGCGAAAATCGAGGATTCCAGAAATTCCTGCAAGGCGTTCACGTCGCCTTGCAATCGCGACATCAGCCTGCCGACTTCTGTCTTGTCCATGAAGGACAGCGATACGACCTGTAAATGGGCGTACATCGCGCGGCGTAAATCGAACAGGAGATGCCCGGCAATCCGCCCGACGATGGCTTCCTGCAAGTGGTTGGCGATGAAGTTCGTCACCACGACGCCCGTGAATACGGCAAGCAGGATGTTTAAAAGACCGGCGCCATCACCGCCCAAAACCACGGCGTCGTCGATGGCGGCGCGGATGATCAGGGGGATCGCCAACTGGGTCAACGTGAACGCAAGAACCGCTCCAATAGCGATGATGATGCGCCTGCGATAGGGCTGTAAATAGACAAGTAGGCGCCCCACCACCCAACGATCGAAGATGCGTCCGAAAAGATCCTCGTCTTGGGAAATCAGGGAGCCGACGACAGCCAGCGGCGGTCGCCCGGTCTCTGTTTTAGGAGGCGCTTGCGTCATCGCTCAGGCCTCCCCGTCCGCATCGGCGGACCGCGTTTGCAGGCGGTAGAGTTCCGCGTAGCGTCCGGATTGCGTCATCAACTGGTCATGGTCGCCGCGCTCGACGATGTGGCCTTCTTCCAGAAACAGAATTTCATCGGCGTGCATCAGGGAACTCAAGCGGTGCGCGATAATGATGACGGCGCGGTCCTGAACAATGGAGTCCATGGCGGATTTGATGCGCTGTTCGGTGGCCGCGTCGATGGCGGCGGTGGAATCGTCGAACACCAACACCGCGCCGTCCAGCAAGACGCCGCGCGCGATGGAAAGTCGTTGGCGCTGTCCGCCGGACAACGACATGCCGCGTTCGCCGACCAACGTGCGATAACCCGCCGGCAGGTTCGAAATATAATTATGGAGTTGCGCCGCCGCCGCCGACTTCTCGATGTCGCTTCGCCCCGCCCAGGGATCGCCATAGGCTAAATTGTGATCGATGCTGGACGTGAAGAGGAATGGTTCCTGTTGCACGATCCGGACATTGGCGCGCAGTGAATCGAGCCGTACGTCGCGGATATCCTGATCATCAATGGTGATGCGTCCGCCGGTCACGTCGTAATACCGGCCGATCAATTGCGCGATCGTGCTTTTGCCGCTGCCGGGGGGACCGACAATGCCGATGGTTTTGCCGGGACGGGCCTCAAGGCTTATCCCCGTCAGTGTGTGTTCGTCCGCGCTCTGGGCCGAGATTCCGGCGGGATAGCGGAAGTCAACGTTTTCGAAACGAAGAACGCCGTCGGTTATTTGTAAGGGCTTTGCGTCTGGTTTGTCCGCGATGGAGGGAATCAGGTCGAGGATGTTGAACAAGCGACCACCGCAGGTCGATACCCGGGCGATGGAATTAATCATCCAGCCAATCTGGCGGACGGGCATTTGCAGAATGCTCATGAACGCCAGGAATTGGGCGAGTTCGCCCAGCGTGATCTGGCCGTCGATGGCCTTGTGTCCGCCGACCCACAAAACGAGACCCATGGTCAGAAAATAAACGAAGGTCATTTGCGTCGTACTGCGCACGAAAAGATTGATCCGTTCGTGGGTGACGGTCAGCGCGTCACGCGCCCCGTCGTCAAAGCGGGCAAGTTCGTGGTCTTGCGCGGCGAAGGCGCGCACCACGCGAATGCCGCCCAGGTTTTCCTCCATGATCTTCGTCAAATTGGCCATCTGATCCTGCAGCCGCATCCAGGTGTCGCGCAGTTTCAGCCGCGCCACAGCCCCCCGCACGCCGACGAAGGGTACGAAGATGAGGGCGACAAGGCCCAGTTCCCAATCGATTCGAAACAAAATGACGGCGCCGCCGCCGATCAGAATGCTCAACAAAAAGAACCGAAGGATACCGGTGCTGACCCACATCCGAACGCCTTCGATGTCGAGGATGCCGCGCGCCATGAGGTCGCCGCTGTGAACCTTGTCGTGCCAGGAGAAACTGAGTTTCTGGAGTTGCCGGTAATAGGATAATCGCAGGGAATACCCGATCAACTGCCCGACGGCTTCGCCCTGATAGTTTTGGCACATGGTGAACAGCCCGCGCAGAAGGCTGGCGCCGATAAGCAACAAGGCCGTTGTCATCAAGGCGTCTTCCGATTGGCCCCGGTCGGCGCCGATGGTCAACAATCCGTGCGCCTGATCGACGGCGCGTCCCAGAAATTGCGGCACGAAGAGCTGAAAGGTCGCCGCGAGAATAGTCGCGACGATGGCGAAAGACATGCGCGCGCGATGCTGGAACGCCATTTTGGTGACGCGCCACAGAATATTCGCATCGAGATTGGAAACCGGTATTCGGTAGTCGGAGTCCGCTTCGATATCCAGCCGGGATTCGCCACTCAAGGTCTTCGCGTTTTGCATTGATGTTATTGTAATTTACGCGGGCCGCGACGGCAATTGAACATCATCGCCGAATAAACGTCAGGGCGTATCCCCAATGGCGTGAACCGTCACGTTCGCCGCCGTGTTTTCGGCAAGGTCGATGATGACGTAGGTCGAACCCCGTCCGACATCGTCCGTCGGGGATCCGCTATAGGCGGCCGTCGCCTTGTCCGTGACCAGTTCCAGCGCAGCGTGGTGATGACCCAGCGCCAGATAGTCGCATGCGCTGGCCTCGATATCACTCATGTGAATGGGCGAGGAGCGCCCGGTGTCGGCCCCGTGCGGCACATGAATGCCATGCCCCATACCGAAGAACCATTTGTAGCCATCGGGGCGATCCGGACAGCCGCTTAACGGATTGTAGTCGGGTGAATGGTCGATCATGCCTTTGCCCCAGACGGCGGCGCCAAGGGGTTCCACATACGCGATTTCACCGGACTCCGACGTCAGGTTATCGACATTGCGGATTTGGTTGAAATCGTAGCGCCGGTAAATCGCGTCACCGCCCATGCAGTCATGGTTGCCGGGAATCATGACGATGGGAAACGGTTGTTGTTCAAGCATCGTCATCGACCATTCGATGGTTCCCGGCGACGCGGTGTTGGCGTCGAACAGGTCACCGGCGATCAACATCATGTCGGGCTGATGTCCCCGCATTGTCGCGAGTGCGCGGGCGAAGGCGTCGCGGTAAACCATACGGGCGTCGCCGCCCTGGCTTTGATGATACCCGTCGCCATCCAGATGGATGTCGGAACAATGGGCGATGCGAAGTGTTGCGGTCATGGGGAAGGGCGCATTGGAAATTGTGGGAAGAATTATAGGCAGGGCTAGAGTTATATGGAATGATTGACGCGAAGGACAACCCATTAAACCTTAGACGGGTTTGTCGCCAATTGTGTTGATGCGCCACAAGGTGCGTGGTTTGTCCGGGGGCAAGCGGTCGGTGGTGGCGTGGTGCATGGTGCAGCGGTTGTCCCATAACACAATGTCGCCGGGGCCGCCCCATTTGTAACGGTAGTGGAAACGGGGGTCTTCGCAATGCGTGAAGATGGTCTTCAGGAGCGATTGGCTTTCATCGTCAGGAATGTCCAGGATTCGCTGCACGCCGGACGTAAGGCCGGAAAATACATAGAGTGATTTCGCGCCGGTTTCCGGGTGGGTACGCACGACGGGATGGGTCACAGGCGGGGTTTCAAGTTGTTCGTCCGCGTTCAGAAGCCGCCAACGCGATTCCGGGTGATCCCTGTCTGCGCACCAGCGGTATTGCAGCTGCTGTTGCAGCCCGTCCAGTCGCGCCCGTGTCGCATCGGGCAAGGTTTCCCAGGCGGCCTGCATGTCGCAAACAATGGTGTCGCCGCCTTCGTCGGGGGTTTCCAGCGAATACAGGATGGTCACGTTCGCCGGAATCGCCCGGTAGGAATAATCGGAATGCCAATGCGAACCCGCGTCTCGTATGCCCTTGGGGCGACCCATTTCAATCCGGTTCGACAGAATCGTGATGCCTTCGATATCTTCATGCCGATATTGGCGCACGGTATGGGGTGAAATTTCGCCGAACCGTTCACCGAAGCGCGCCATGGCGGAAGGGTCTAAATGCTGGTCGTGAAAAATCAGAACCTTGTGGTCGAGATACGCGCGATGGAGCATCGACCAGTCGGCGTCGCTCAACGGGGTCGATAAATCGAGTCCGCTGATTTCGGCGACGAACGTCTCGGACTTGCGTTTGATGGTTATATCCAAATGATTCGCTCCGAATGATCCCCCAAGCGCTCAATATAGACGCGTCGTGCGGGTATATCTTAATTCAAGGTCAGTAAGTTATAATACGCCTCCCCTGCAAGATATTTGTCATCCTAATTAACCCAATAGCGCCTATAATTGGGAAATTAGGCAGGAAATCCCGCACCAAGGTAATTGGAGTTCACCGTGCAATATACGCAATGATCCGGGCAGGTCTCTCAAGGGAAGGAAAATGAATTTTCTTGATCGAACATGGCCGCTTTCCACTTATAGGGTGCGGATAAATCAGAATATTTGGTATAAATTTCTCAGGTCGTCTCTTGGTCAAAATGGAATGCAATTCAAATTGTACATGCGCCATTTGATTAGTCGTAACCGGGAACGTAATGATGTGTTCTGTTCTTGTGTTATGGGAATATTTGCGTAGCTTGTTCACCAAATTCGACCCGCGCTCCAACATTGGTGCTGAAATTGAAGTATTTTCAAACGACGTTTACCCGACGGCTGAGCGGCACAGCCTTGAGGTTTCTAAAACGGGACGAATTTCTGCTTAACTGTGGTCGAGCACGACAAGTCAAACTGGGGTTTTCGGGTTGACGCAGCTGACATACCAAGGCCCAGACATTTTTTCCGACCTTCCCAATCGAACGCCGGAACTTTTGGTCGTTGTGGATGCGGAGGAGGAATTCGATTGGACCAAGCCATTCAATCGCAATAACCGGGAGGTCGCTTCGATCACCGAAAATAATCGAGCCCATGAAATTTATGACCGATTGGGAGTGAGTCCGACTTATTGCGTTGATCAGTGTGTCGCGGAAAACCCGGTGGCAGTCGAATACCTTAATTCGTTAGTTAAAGAAGGGCGTTGTTCTATTGGAACACAACTGCACCCCTGGGTTACGCCACCTTACGATGAAGACGTAAATGACTTTAACTCGTACCATGGCAATCTGCCGGAATCTTTGGAACGCGCCAAAATAAATACCGTCACCGATACCATTGAGCAGGCGTTTGGCGTTCGTCCGCGCATCTTCAAAGCCGGCCGGTATGGGATTGGACCGAATACAATCGGTCTATTGATAGAAGCCGGATACAATGTCGATTGCAGTTTTGTTCCCCACACGAGCTTTCATAGTGACGGTGGTCCATCCTTCATCGGATTGCAAGATCAGCCGTTCTGGCTGGATGATGAAAAAACCATTTTAGAGATTCCCTTGACCAAGGGATTTTCGGGATGTTTGGCTGGTGTGTTTCCTGTTTCCATGGCGCGTGTGTTCGATAGCGATTTGGCCTTGCGACTCAGGGCGCCTGGTATCTTGTCGCGCCTCGGTCTTGTTGATCGGGCGACCTTGTCACCCGAGGGCGTCATAACTGTGGAACAAATCCGATTGGTCCGTTCCATGGTCCAGCGAGGAAAGCGCGTGTTCACGCTGACTTATCACAGCTCGTCTCTGTCGCCAGGCAATACGCCTTATGTAAGGTCCGAAGACGATCTTCGAGAATTTCTAATCCGTATCGAAGATTTTCTCACCTTTTTCCGGGACGAAATAGGCGGTGTCTTTACGACCATGGAAAAGGTCAGGGATGAGGCGTTCGAAGAGGCCGGACGCAATCAAATTCCCTGATTGTCGGTCAAGCATTTCCATGAAGGCGTTCCACGGCTTACTTGACCTTCCGGTCACTGGCGGCTCTAAATACCCTTAATGAACTGGAATGGCGAGACGATAGGAACGACGAATGTATTTGAATAATTTCGCGCCGGACGGCGCCCCCCTTGATATGACCGGGCTTGATGAATTCCAGAGCCTGCTGTCGAGCGCCGCCGATTTGTCGATTCCCCATTCGCCCAATATCGCCTACCAGTCGCGCAACATCGTGCTGCGGCGCCAGCGGTTCCATTTTCTGGAGTGGGGCGCGCCGGACGCCCCGCCCATCGTTTTGCTGCACGGCGGCCATCAATCCGCGCATTCCTGGGATCTGGTGAGCCTGCATCTGGCCAGCAAATACAGGGTCCTGGCGTTGGATCAACGCGGCCATGGCGACAGCGAATGGAGCCGCGACGCCAATTATTCCAACCATGAAATGTCCCTGGACGCGGAAGCCTTCATGGACGCCCTGGAATTGGAAAAACCTGTCCTCATGGGGCATTCCATGGGCGGGCGGAATTCCCTGTTGTTGACCAAGCGCGACCCGTCCCGGTTGCGCGGCCTGGTGGTCGTCGATGTCGGGCCGGAAATCTCGGACGAAGGCCGCAAGCTGATCTCGGCGTTTGTAAAGAACAACGAAGAATTCGACGATCTGGATCATTTCGTCCGCAATGTGCGTAAATACGATCCATTCCGCAGCCTCGAGCACATCGAACGCACGGTGAAATACAACATGCTGTGCCGCGCCGACGGCAAATACATCAGCAAATGCGACCCGACCCCGCGCCGCGTCGGCATCCTGTCGGCCAACCGCGACGCCGACAATGTGTCGCTGGACGACACGCGGGCCTTCGATGTGCCGGTGCTGGTGGTGCGCGGCGAAACATCGAAAATCCTGGCGCCCGATGCGGCGCTGCGTTTCGAAGACGCATTGCCGAAGGGTGAACTGGTCACCGTGCCGGAATGCGGCCACAACGTACATTCGCAGAACACGCACGGCTTCATCGAAGCCATCGGACCGTTTCTGGAAAAGCTGTCCTGAGCTTTTAACCGGGGGGCGTTTACCCGGCGTTCATGGTAGGCCCGACGACGCTGAGACCACACCGCAGGGCTTCGGTTTCCCAGATGTCCTGCGGCATGATGTTCGCCATGTTCACGTCCGGGCCGAATTCGGTGATGAAGAATTTCTTGAGCTGGTAGACTTCCGTGTTGGTGGTGCCGGGAATCCAGTGTCCGCTTAACTCGAACATGACCTTGCTCAAATCCAGCCCTGCTTTTAGCTCCCGCAATAAGTCCGCCTTGGGTTCGCCGTTTTCAATCAACTCCGCGCCTTCCACCAGAACCACGTCGGCGCCGGCCTCGTAACAGGCGTTCGCCTGGGCGATCAGCGTCTCAGCGCTGGTGTCGTCATGTTTCGATCCGACCTCGCCGTGGACTTCCAATCCGCAATCGATAGCCGTGCGGATAAGCCGTTTTCGGTCGTCCTCGGACAACGGCACGCAATTGTCCGACACCTCGATAGCCTTGAAACCCAGCCGGTGCGCTTCCTCGCAATAAGGTTGAACGCCGTCGAATCCCTGGGTGGCGTACACGTATTCCAGAAATTGCCCCCCGATGAACGGCCGGACCCGATGCGCCTTATAAATGTCCAGTTTGCGCTGCAGGTATTCTTCTTCGTATAGCCGCGCGGTGCCGACGACAAACTTCGCGAAGTCCACGTATGGCGCAATCAGGCCGAGCCAGTCCTCCAGCGCGTCCGTCGGCAACCCCCAATCCATCATCATGGACAGACCCTTGGCGCGCGGTTTTTCCGTGCTGCGGTCGGGGGGAAGGGGAACCATGGAAAAGGGACGCTTGGTCATTGAACTCTCCGGAAGTCACAAGGTTAAGGCGTCCCTATTTGAACGCCCCTACTTAAACGCATAAATCGGGCTGCTCCACGCCTGGAACCCGTCTTCGGTCGTCACGCACACCCAGATCGGGTTGTCGCCGCTGGCCTTGAGCGGAATTTCCAGAGTGGTCGACAGCGACAGATGCGGGTTTTCGTCGGGCAGGCGGAAGGCGCGGATTTTCCGTTCCAGCCCCCCGGCCTCCATGACGTGATCCTCAACGCCGATATCCGCGAGCGCAACCCGAAGCGAGCCATGGTTCGTCGTGATGTCCAGATCGCCATCAGAACGCGGGTCGATCCAGGCGTCGAAGCCGCCGAAATTTCCCGTGGTGATGGCGTCGAAGACAACCGTGTCCGCCCCTTGGACTTCGAGTTGACGTTCGTGGTTCCAGGCGTTGATTTTCGCCATGCGCCGGACGACCGAGTCGCCAAACCTGGCGCGGCCGACCCAGCTTGTTTCGCGTCCGCGCCCGCGATATTCCGCGCCGCTCCAGATGACGCGGATGCGTTGGCCCAGATCGGCCGCCTCGTAGCCGCGCACGGTTTTCAACACGTCCGACCCGTTTCGGATTTCGATGCGCTCGATGGGCGCCTGCGCCGCGACCTCCACGTTCAGGGTCAGGGTATCGCCGTCGGTCTGCA
>JABJJH010000481.1 GCA_018660965.1 Rhodospirillaceae bacterium
AAATTCTTGGTGACCTTGGCGCTGTCGATGACGCTGAGCATGTCGGCGACTTCCTGAATGCGGCCCGTCACCCGCCCATGCGGTTCGCCCGCGCGGAACACGGTGTAGCTGTCGCCGCGCAAGGGCACATGGCGGCGCACCAGACCCGGTCCTTCCAAGGCGCAGCTGATCGTGCTGGCAATGCAGCCCGTCGTGCGATGCCACCCCACCACCTCGGCGATGCGTTCTTCGTTGATCGCGTTCTGTAGGGAAACAATGAACCCGTGTTCGGCCAGATAGCCCTTGATCAGGGCGGCGGCGAATTGGGTTTCGTAGGATTTCACCGACACGAAGGCGATGTCGAACGGGCCTTCCTTCTGCAAATCTTGGACTTGGGTGACATGCACGGCGCGAACTTTGACGTCGATGTTTTCCGCGTCGCTGACGCCGCGAAGCTTCAACCCGTCGCGGTTCATCGTCTCGACATGTTCCGGCCAGGTGTCGATGAACGTGACGTCGGCGCCGTGATGCGCCAGATAACCGCCGACATAGCCGCCAACGGCGCCTGAGCCGACCATTGCAATTCGTTTACCCATCGTCGCAATCTCCCCCATGAAACGTCCCGGTTCTTGCGATCACGCCGCAATGGCGCGCCGGACGGTGACGTTATTAACTCGCATGATGATTATATCAGGATAATTCCGGCACACGAGTCCAGACAAATTGTAATTCACCCGTTTTTCGGATATTCTTGGGCCCTTCATTAAAGCAGGAGACGCGCCTTGGCGGAACTAGCTGGAACGGCGACCGAACATCGCGATTACAGCCGTATTGACGTAAAACCCATCGCGGGCGCGTTGGGCGCGGAAATCGAGGGCGTCGACATCGCAAGCGGCGTTGATGACGAAACCTTCGGGGAGATCCATCGCGCGTGGCTTGAAAACCACGTTGTTTATTTCCGCGATCAAAATCTGACGCCCGCCCAACACATCGACTTCGCGAAACGGCTGGGCGATATCCATCCGCATCTGCTGAACAAGGGGTTGGAGGGATATCCGGAAATCGTCGAGGTCAAGAAAGTTCCGGATCAGAAATTGAACAATGGTGGACGCTGGCATTCCGACCAGATGTACACGCCGAAACCCGCCAAGGGCACGATGCTGTATAGCCGCGAGCTGCCTCCGACCGGCGGCGACACCATGTTCTCCAATCTGTATCTCGCCTATGACGCGTTGTCGGACGGGCTGAAAAAGACTCTCGCCGGGTTGAAAGGCGTCCATAACGGGGACAGTCGCAATCACCCCAGCGGGTTGACGCGCATGGAGCGGATCACGGCCGGGATCGGCACCATCCCACAGGTTGACCCGGGCGACGCGCAAATCATCTCGGCCCATCCGCTGATCCGCACCCATCCCGAAACCGGGCGCAAGGCGGTGTATGTCGGGTCGCACACCGAAAGCATCGAGGGTTGGAGCGCGGAAGAAAGTGCGCCGCTGTTGAACTATCTGAAGGAACACACCCATCGTCCGGAATTCACCTGCCGGGTGCGCTGGTCGCTGAACATGCTCACGTTCTGGGACAATCGCTGCACCCAGCATTTCGCGGTCAACGACTATCAGGGCCACCAACGCAGCATTCACAAAATCATGATTCAGGGTGATGCGCCGTTCTAGGACAAGCTGACTGGTTCGTCATTCCCTTCGGCGCCGACCGCGTGGACGCCGACCGGGTCATCATGGAGGCCGGACCGGGCGACGCGATCCAAATTCGCTGTCCAACCCCGTTCATCCAGATTAACACCACGCGCCAGGCGTCGCTGCGCCTGAACGATCCGCACTACGTTTTCCCCGAAGCGCCGGATTTGCGCGCCATGACCGGGGCGGCGGTTCAACTCGACTTTTTGCGCGACCATCTAAACGGTTACTGCGATTTGTGGCGCAAGCCGCAGAAACTGTTTCTCGATAGCTATTTCGAATTTATCAACGCGCGGGTGGCCGACGCCCAAGCCACGCTCGCCGCCGCGCTGGAAAAATTCGGCGACCTGTACGATGTCCAGGATTGGGCGTTGTCCGCGCCGCGCCCCATCCCGCGCGCCCTCATTCGCCGCCCCAATGGTGACGGATCATATACGCCCGTCGATTTCGCGTTCTGGTTCAACGGACGGATTGTCGTGGTCCTGCTGGTCGGAACGGGAACGCCGACCAGGGCCGACCGCAACCGCCGCGCGTCGCTCGAAAGTGCGGGGGTCGGGGGCAGCGACATCGAAATCGTGGACATATCCGTTCAGGCCCTGCAACGGGACGGCGCTGATTATTTAAGCACCGCGCTACCCATCGATTTCGGAATGTTCTGGGAGGGCGAAGCCATGCCGTCCAGCCCGTTCAAGGGCGCTACGCTGGGCGAGATCATCCCGGCGCCGACATTCCCATAACGCCACCCCTGAAACTTAACCCCTGAAACTTCACCCCTGAAACTTACAGGGACGCCAGTTCAGCGTTCAGCTTGTCGGTAATCAACATGTGGCCCGTTTTGTGGGTGATGCAGAAGGACGGCTTGACCCTTTCGACCACCACTTGCGGTGTGATGCCACACGCCCAGTACACCGGCACATCGCCTTCCGGGATGACCGATTTGTCGCCAAAATCCGGCTTGTCGAGGTCGGCGATGCCAATTGCCGCCGGATCACCGAAATGCACCGGCGCGCCATGCACGTTGGGAAAGCGCGACGTAATCTGGATCGCGCGAATCGCATTCTCCGTGGTGAAGGAACGCATCGACACCACGAGCGGGCCATGAAACGGCCCCGCGGGCAGGGTTTCAATATTGGTCGTGTAGGTGCTGCAAACACCCATGTCGTATTCAAAGCGGCGCAACGGCACGCCCGCATCGAGCAGGGCCCATTCGAAGGAATTGGAGCATCCGAGCGCGAACGCGACCAAATCGTCGCGCCAGTAGTCGCTGATATCGGTCGCCTCGTCGGTTTCCACGCCGTCGTGGAACACCCGGTAACGCGGCAGATCGGTGCGCACGTCGATATCCCGCCCCAGCATCGGCAACATGGGGTCGCCGGGCTCGGGCGACATGCCGATCACCGGACAGGGTTTCGGGTTAAGTCGACAGAAGCGCAGAAAGTCACTGGCGTATTCAGCGGGCAGGATGGCGAGGTTCGCCTGAACCATGCCGGGGGAGAGTCTGGACACCGGCCCGTCATGCCGCCCGGATCGAATTTCGGCGCGCACGGCGCGCGCTTCCGCGATTGCCCTGTCCCCAACGCCAAACGGGGCGCCAAATGATGCGTCTCCCGCAGGGTCGGCGATGGTTGCAGCAATGGGCATGGCATTACTCTTTCATTTCCTGGGGCCGGACCTAACTGCCTAAAGCCCCAACGGCCTAAAGCGACGCGAATTCGGCGTTCAGCTTGTCGGTGATCAGCATATGACCCGCCTTATGCGTGATGCAGAAGGACGGCTTGGCGTATTCGATGGCGACCTGCGGTGTGATGCCGCAAGCCCAATACACCGGCGTGTCGCCTTCGGGAATTTTGGCCCAGCCGCCATATTCCGGCTTCAGGATATCCTTGATGCCAATCGTATCCGGGTCGCCGAAATGCACTGGCGCGCCATGCACCTCGGGAAAGCGCGAGGTGATCTGAATCGCCCGGATCGCGTTTTCCGGCGTGAAGGAACGCATCGACACCACCATGCCGCCGCGAAACGGCCCGGATGGCGTTGTTTCAATCGTCGTGCGATAGGCGCAGGTCTTCATGCCGTATTCATAGCGCCGCAACGGCAGGCCCGCATCCGCCAACGCCGATTCAAAAGACAGCGAACAGCCAAGCGCAAACCCAACCAGATCATCGCGCCAGTAGTCGCCAATGTCCGTGACTTCGTCGGTTTCGACGCCATCCTTGAACACCCGGTACGCCGGCAGGTCGGTGCGCAAATCGATGTCTTCGCCCAGCATCGGCAACATGGGATCACCGGGTTCGGTCATGCCGATCAACGGACACGGCTTCGGATTGAGATGACAAAAGCGTAGAAAATCGGCCGCGTATTCGGCGGGCAGAATGGCGAGGTTGGCCTGAACAATCGCCGGCGCCATGCCCGAGGTCACGTCCCGATGGCGCCCGGCGCGAATTTCGGCCCGCGCGGCGCGGGCGCCCTCAATCGCGATGTCCTTGGGTGACTGGTAAGCGGTCGTTCCGGTTTCAGCAACTTCGGCAATTAAGGTCATGGCCTCATTCCTTTGACTGGTGTCAATTCATAACGGGGGTTAATTAGATATCCGCCTCTAATACATACATTCCGCCTACTTCACGGTCGATGATATAGACTAGCGCGTTTTCGTCCACGTAGACATCGTTGACCTGAATTGTCCCGGCCCGCGCGCCCTTCGGGCCTTCCGGCACGAAATGGGCAATCTCCTGTGGCTGGAACGGATTGGATGTGTCGTAGGCGCGAACGCCGCCGTTGAAGAACGTCGCGAAGATGATGGTGTCCGACCGGAACGCCGGGCCAGGCCGGTTTTCGTGCAGATTGTGCGAACCGTACCGACCGCCCCGGCTGCCGAAATCCTCCACCGGCGGCATGGGAAAGGTGCTGATCGGCACCAGATTGGTTTCGTCCCGCGCATCGACGACCCAGGTCAGCTTCGGCCAATCGCCCCCGTTGTCGCGCACGCATTCATCGGACACGATCAGCAAATCGCGCTCGAACAACGGCAGCGCCGTATGGCAAAAGCCGGGAAACGGCGGGTGGGGGTTCCAGTTCGAGATCAGTTTCGGGCGGCTTTTATCGGCGATGTCGAGGATCGCCACGCCGCCGTCCAGACAGCCCAGATAGGCGCGGTCGGGATGGTCCGGATACACATTCGTGTTGTGCATGCGAAACCCGGAATCGAAATTGGGATGGCGCGGCGGCGCCGGTTCCGCGTCATCGTCCTTCGTGCCGGGAAACCACCAACGCCCCGCTTCGACCGGCCTGGCCGGGTCGCGCACGTCGATAATCGTGTAGATCTGGTCATCCTTTGGATAGCGCGGATTGAAATCCGGCGCCCCGCTGGCGCAATGCACGAATTCGCCATCGACGAACCAAAGCTGATGCACGCCACGCGAACTGGGCCCCGAGCGATCAAAAAAGGAAATCGATTTCGGGTTTTCCGGATCAGCGATGTCGAACAGCTCCACCCCGGCGGGCGTTTCTCCATGGGTCGCGGTCTGATACGCCACGGCCATGATGTCGCCGGTGACTTCCAGCGAATTCGACCGCACCCGATTGTGCGGCAGCCGGGTCTGGCAGATGATTTTTGGCTTGCGCGGATCGGTGACATCGACGCCGGTGAAGTTAATGGGCGCGGATTCATGCGCGATCCACATCACCCGGCGTCCGTCGCTTGCCACCTGAAGCGACATGCCCTCGCCGCCATTGCCGAACCCGCCCAGATCGTCATGGGCGATCAGCCGCATATTGAATGCTTCGTCCAAAATCCACCCTCCCCTAGATTTCATTCGCGTATGACGCTACGCTTTCCGCCTTACGAGCGCAAATCGTGCGTAAACCAGTTTTCGCGGAGCGAATTTCGTGACGTCCACGCCTCGAATTCCCGTGTCGATCATCACCGGCTTCCTCGGCAGCGGTAAGACCACCCTGCTCAATCACCTGGTGAAACAGCCGGGCATGGCCGACACCGCCGTCATCGTGAATGAATTCGGTGAAATCGGCATCGACCATCTATTGATCGAACAAGCCTTCGAAGACACGGTGTTGCTTCAAAACGGCTGTATCTGCTGTTCCATTCGCGGCGACCTTGTCGACACACTGGAATCGCTCGACGCGCAGGTCGCGCGCGGGGAAATACCCGCCTTCGCCCGCGCCATCGTGGAAACAACCGGACTGGCCGATCCGGCGCCGGTGCTGCAAACGCTGATGACCGATGCGCGGCTGCAATCGCGCTATGCGCTCGATGGCGTTGTCGCGACCGTGGACGCGGTGAACGGCGCGGGACAACTGGACGACTTCGACGAGCCCGTGAAACAGGCCGCCATCGCCGATCATATTTTCATCACCAAGGGCGACCTCGCCGAACTGAACGCCACGGATGACCTGACCCAACGGCTGCGCGCGATCAATCCCGGCGCGCCGATCACCGCCATCGACCATGGCCGCGCCGACCCGAACTCGCTGTTCGGCAACGGTCCGCTGGCCAACCCCTCACGGCTTACGGCGCATTTGGCCTCTCATGATCACGGGGGTCATGACGATCATCCGCATCATTCGGACATCGATACATTCGCCATCTACCGAGACGCCCCCCTGCCCTGGGGCGCCGTTCGCGCGTGGCTGGAATCCGTCGCGTCGCTGCGCGGCGCCGATCTGTTGCGCATGAAGGGGATCATAAATGTGGCCGGGCGCGCCGGGCCGGTCGTCGTCCACGGCGTCCAGCACGTGTTTCACCCACCGGTCGAATTGCCGGAGTGGCCCGACGCCGACCGGACAACCCGTATTGTATTCATCACCCGAAACATCGATAAATCAGGACTGGAAAACGCCTTGGGCGTTTTTATCGACCGCGAACAAGCTGCATGAGGCGAACATGAATATGCATCACTTCGATTCCCAGGAAGCGCAACGCCTGCATACCCAGAAAGTCGGCAACAAGTTTATCCTCGGGTCCATCGCGTTTTCCGTCAGCTTCATGGCGCTGTGCATCGTCATTATGCTGGCGATTTAAGGCAACGCTATTCAGCGGCGACCCGACCGGCGGCATCCTCGCCTTTTAAATGGTCGAGATTCGGCAGACGCAACTGCAGGATTTCCGTTTCCGTTTCGGCGCTGAAACGCGCGCTCTCGCCCCGGTCCAGAAACACCGTCGTCGCGTAGCGCCACGGTTCCCCTTTCACCATCCCGTCACCGGATAGCACGAAGAAAATATCGCGCGCGCCGGTCGCCTCAAACACGGCCTCCGGCGCCAGTTTCAGCAGACCCGCCATCGTGCGGCATTCGGTGAAAACCCCCATTGGTTTTTCCTGCACGCCCGGCATGTCATCGACTGTCAACCATGCAAAACGATCCGGGTCCATCAGAAGCGGCGCTTCGTAGCGCGGTTCCGGATAGGTCAGCGGTCGTTGTTTCGCGTGTTCCCAAATGGCCTGGAAACCATCCAGATTGCGCTTGCCGGGCACGCCCTTGTTGCGCCGGAACGCGCCATTCTTGAATTCGCCAAGGCTTCGTAATTCCTTGGTGATTGCGGCCTGTTCGTCGCGACCGATATAACCGCTGCCGCTGGCGCCGCCGAATTGCAACGCCAGTGACGACAGCATCTCGCCTTCATCCTGGGTTTGGGGTCCGTAATGCACCGCTTCGGGGTAATACCCGATCATGCCCGGCTTCATCGTACCCGTGCGGCCATACGACGCCACGCCTTCCAACTGGACGCGGATTTGTTCAAAATTATGCCGATGGCGGGGCGAATACCGACCGGGGCTTTGCGCCCAGACCAGCGAAAAATTATCAACCGCCCCGGCGTTCCCGTCCAACAGCCGCCGCCATTGCGACACTCCGCCGCGATGCGACGTTCCGGTCTCAAGCGTTACCTGATCGCCCTGGATGATTTTCATGCGCGCGTCCTCCGTCAAACATTACCGGTTTAATACGCCCAACTGTTCTCCGCCTTGTAGCCGGTTTCGAACGCGTCGATTTGCGCGCCGAATTCCTGGGTCAATTGTACGTCGTCCAGCCCATTCAACAAACGGTATTTATCGAAGGCCTTGATGTCGAAGTCGTAGGTCGTCTGGTCCGGGCCGGTCAGGCTTTGTGCGTCCAGGTCGATGGCGATTTCCGCGCCGGGGCTTTCGCGAAGCTGGGCGCGCAGGGTGGCGCAATCTTGCCCCGACAGCTGAATCGGCAACACGCCGTTCTGAATGCAATTGCTGTAATGGATATCGCCGAAGCTGGGCGCGATCACGGACTTGATCCCGTTCGCCGTCATGGCGTCGACCGCGTTTTCCCGCGACGATCCGCATCCCCAGTTAATGTCGGCGACCAGAATTTCAGCCTTGCTGTAGACGGGTTTGTTGAAGACGAAATCCTTGTCCGACCCATCCGCGTTAAAGCGCAGATCGTGGAACATGAACCGGTGGTATTCCGGATCGCCCTTGGCGCGGCGCAGGAAGCGCGCGGGGATGATCTGGTCGGTGTCGCAATTGGGAATATCAATCGGGATCGCCGTCGATGCGAATGTCTTGAACGCTTTCATGGCTATTCGTTCTCCATCAAGTCGGGCTCCATCAAGTCGCGCACATCGGCAAAGCGCCCGGTCACGGACGCTGCCGCCGCCATCGCCGGGCTGACCAGATGCGTGCGGCTGCCGGGGCCCTGACGCCCCCGGAAATTCCGGTTGCTGGTGGACGCCGCGCGTTCGCCCGGCGCCAGCATGTCGCCATTGACCGCAATGCACATGGAACAGCCGGGTTCGCGCCATTCCATGCCCGCTTCGATGAAAATCTTGTCCAGCCCCTCCGCCTCTGCCTGTTTCTTGACCAGCCCCGATCCCGGCACCACCAGCGTGCGGGCCTTCGCGTGGCGGCCCTTGGCGATGGCGGCGGCGGCGCGCATGTCTTCGATGCGGCTGTTGGTGCAGGCGCCGATAAACACCGTATCGACGCTCAATTCGGACAGGCGCATGCCCGGTTTCATATCCATGTAATCCAGGGCGGTGGCCATTTCCGCGCGCACAATCGGATCAGGTTCCGAGGCCGGGTCCGGCGCCGCTTCGTCCACCGCCAGTGAATATTGCGGCGAGTTGCCCCAGGTCACCATCGGCGCGATGGAATCCCCGTCCAGGGTCACTTCCTTGTCGAACACCGCATCCGGGTCGGATGGCAGCGTCTTCCAATACGCCACCGCCGCGTCCCATTTGGCGCCGGCCGGCGCATAGGGGCGTCCCTTGCAGTAGTCGATGGTTTTGTCGTCCGGCGCGATAAGACCCGACCGCGCCCCGGCTTCAATCGCCATGTTGCAGACGGTCATGCGGCCTTCCATCGACATGTCCTCGATAACCGGCCCCGCGAATTCAATGGCGTATCCCGTGCCCCCGGCGGCGGATATTTCGCGGATCACCGCCAGAATCACGTCCTTGCCGCTGACCCCGGGACCCAGCGTTCCGGTAATGGTGACGCGCATCGCCTTGGGCTTGCGTTGCCACAGGGTTTGCGTCGCCATCACATGCATGACTTCGGTCGATCCGATGCCAAACGACAAACACCCCAGCGCGCCATGGGTCGAGGTATGGGAATCCCCACAGACCAACGTCAACCCCGGCAGGGTGATGCCCTGTTCAGGCCCGACCACATGGACGATGCCATGGCGGTCATCGGTCATCGGGTAATGGTGAAACCCCAGTTCGTCCGCCGATTGCGCCAGCACCGACACGGCGTCGTGCATTTCGCCCGCGGGAATATCCTCAAGCGTCTTGGCCGTGGTCGGCATGGAGTGGTCCGGCGTCGCGTAGAGCTGGTCCGGACTGCGGATCGACAGCCCCTGTTCCTTCATTTGACCGAACAGACGAAAGTGCATGTCGTGGGTCATGTGCCGGTCGATGTAGAGCAGCACGTCGCCGTCTTCACGCGTGGTGATAACGTGCGGCTCCCATATTTTCTCGAACAGGGTTTTTCCCATCTGGCGAGCCTAATCCACCAGTTCCGGGATAATCCACAAGGGGTCTTTGCCCCGGTTCACGCGCTGGACATTATCGAACGCGTTGCGCACCCGCGCCTTGTGGCTTTCGAACGTCGGCCCCGCCATATGCGCGGTCATGGTGATATTGTCGAGCTTCAACAGCGGGTTGTCCGGCGGCGTCGGTTCTTCGTCGAACACGTCCAGCCCGGCGCCCGCG
>JABJJH010000377.1 GCA_018660965.1 Rhodospirillaceae bacterium
CGTCGGGGCCATGATCGCAGCCTGACCGCCGCACTCGATGGTGGTCAACATCATGAACAAAGCCACGACGGTTTTGCCGCTGCCGACATCGCCTTGCAGTAACCGCAACATGCGGCCCCGGGACGCCATGTCTTTATCGATTTCCGTGACGACCTTTTCCTGACAATCCGTCAAACGGAAGGGGAGGGCGCTTCTCACTTTTTCCCGTAATGCACCATTGCCCTGATTGATCCGTCCGGCTCGCATTCGTTGACTTTCACGGACCAGGGCCAGCGCCAGTTGATTGGCGAGAAGTTCGTCATAGGCCAACCGCGCGCGCGCCTCCGAAACAGGCGACAACGCTGAAAAATCCTCGGGTGAATGAGCGGCCAACAAGGCGGTGCGCCAATCCGGCCATTTCTGTTGTTGTTGAAACGCGGGGTCAAGCCACTCCGGCAGATCAACCGTTTTTTCGAGGGCCGCCTGAATGGCGCGAAACAGAGTCTTGGGGCTGATGTCGGCGGTAAGGGGATACACGGGTTCGACGCGAAGTACGGAGTCTATTTCCTCTGGATCAACAATGTAATCCGGGTGGGTCATTTGCAGTGCGCCACGGAACCGCTCCAGACGACCACTGATAATCCTGGTTTCGCCTTCTGGAAGGGTTCGATTCAAGTAATCGGCTCTTGCGTGAAAGAACACTAACGTCAATTCACCTGTATCGTCGCTGCATGAAATTCTATAGGGGTGCCGTTTGTTGGCTGGCGCCATATGGTTGTTAACCACCACCTTTAGCGTCGCCACCCGATCGGTCGCCGCTTCGCTTATCGTTGGCATATAACGACGATCCACGATGTCCCTGGGAAGAAGCCACAACAGATCGACAATTCTTGAACCGGCCAGGCGCTCGACAAGTTTAGCATTGCGAGGACCAATGCCAGGTAAAGAGGTGATTGGCGCAAAAAGTGGAAACAGGATTTGAGGGCGCATCGCTACTGGGGCCACCTAAGCCCGATTAGGCAAACGTGGGTAGCGGTGAAACCGCGCTTGGTTTGTTGTGTTGGCGGCATAATAATTAGCATAAGTAGGCCACAATTTCACGGTTGCGGTAAATCGCGGATTTACCTGTTCTCTTGCGCGTATTATATCGTTCTCCACAGTGTCGCAAACACTTCAGGACTTACCAAAGCGATGACCGACACAAGCAATCTTATCGAAAATCGTCGAAAGCGCCTTAAATTTCGCAGTTGGCATCGTGGCACGCGTGAAATGGACCTGCTTCTTGGACGTTTCGCCGAGCGTTATCTCGATGGTTACGCCGAGGACGATCTCGATCTCTATGAAGAGGTTCTGGAACTCAGCGACCCCGATCTCTACAACTGGGTCAGTGGCCGCGAAGATATTCCGGATTCTGCGGGCCAAAAAATTATCTCGGACCTTAAAGAATTCACGTTAACTCGTTCATTAAATTGAATCCTATCTCCAAATATTTAGTGGATGCAAACCGGTTCGCCATCGCCGGCGCGCCGGAAGGCGGTCGCGCGCTTGTTCTAAGCGAACTCTTTCATGCGGCTGGCTCCAAATCGGTCATTCATGTGGCGCGCGACGACGCCGCCATGGCGCAAATCGCGAACGCGTTACCGTTTTTCGCCCCCAACATTGATGTTTTGACGTTTCCTGCATGGGATTGTCTGCCCTATGACAGGGTGTCGCCGAACGCCGAAATTCTGTCGCGTCGTCTTGACGCTTTAACGGCGCTGGCCAACTCGGACGATCCGGTTCTCATTGTCACAACGGTCAGCGCCATTCTGCAAAGGGTTCCAAAACGCGAAATCTACCGGGGTGCGACGATGACGGGCGCGGTGGGCGATACCATCGAACCGGATCGTCTGGTCTCGTTTTTTGAAGGCAACGGCTATATTCGAACCGGCACCGTTCGGGAAGCCGGCGAGTACGCCGTGCGAGGCGATATTATCGATGTGTTCCCGCCTGGCGAACCAGATCCCATACGGCTCGATTTTTTCGGCGATGAACTGGAAGGGGTCCGAAGCTTCGACGCCATGACCCAGCGCACGCTTCAGGTCGTCACGGCTTTCACCTTGAAGCCCGTCAGCGAAGTCACGCTCGATCAAATCAGCATGGACCGGTTTCGATCAAAGTACCGCACCCAATTCGGCGCGGGTTCGACGGATGACCCAATATGCGGCGCCATTCAGGCCGGACGGCGATTTATCGGCATGGAACACTGGCTTCCGCTGTTTCACGACGGTCTTGAAACATTATTCGATTACCGCCCCGACGCAGTGATATCGCTGGATCAGGAAGTCGATGAAGTCGCGGTCGATCGCTTCGAGATGATCGCCGATTATTACGACGCGCGTGTGTCCATGATGCCCAAGGGTGTAAGGGATGCCGGAAAACAGGCCAGCGAGGAAACCTATAAACCCGTTCCGCCAGAAACACTGTTTATCGATGCTGCGGGCTGGTCAACGCTATTGGCTGCGCGATCCGTCGCTGCGCTTACGGCGTTCGATGCGCCGCCGGGTGAGACTGAACAGGGCCATGTCGATTGGGGCGGACGTGTTTCAATAGATTTCGCGGCTGTTCGCGCCCGCGCCGAAAAAAACCTGTTCGAGGAAGTCAACGAGCGGTTCACGAGCGAGACGAAACGCCGGATATTGATTACCGCGAGCACGCAAGGCGCCAGCGAACGGCTTGGGTCCTTGCTGTCCGAGCATGGCTTAAAAGATGTTCGCCGCGTCGAATCATGGCCTGAATTTACGACTCAGCCCGTTGGGTCGGTGTCCCTGGCGGTTATGGATATTGAACACGGGTTCACGGTTGGCGACGCCTTGGTGCTGAGCGAGCAGGATATCCTCGGCGACAGGTTGACGCGGCCAACGCGAAGACGAAGGCGGGGCGAGAATTTTCTTGCGGAAGCATCCAGCCTTTCCATGAACGATCTTGTTGTTCATGAAGATCACGGCATCGGACGTTTCGACGGGGTTGAAACCGTCGCCGCCGGTGGCGCGTCGCATGAATGTCTCCGCATCGTTTACGCCGGCGACGACAAACTTTACGTGCCCGCGGAAAACATCGAAGTTTTGTCGCGCTTTGGAACCGAAGACGCCAGCGCCTCGCTGGATCGATTGGGCGCACAAAGTTGGCAGGCCCGAAAGGCGCGCGTCAAGGAACGCATTCGGGAAATCGCCGGGCAATTGCTTGCCGTCGCCGCCAAGCGCGCGGTTCAAAAAGGTGAAGTCCTAAACGTACCAAATAGTGATTTTCAGGAATTCTGCGCCCGTTTCCC
>JABJJH010000318.1 GCA_018660965.1 Rhodospirillaceae bacterium
GTCATCGGTCACGGCATCGGCCACATCAGCGGTCGCGTCTGGCAGAGGGGGCGTTTCGCTTGTTTGGGCGTCGTTTGTGAATTCAACAGGCGGCGCAATGTCATTTGTCGCGGCGTCCGGTATATCCATTGCGAATTCGGGCGTGATTTCTTCCGGCGCCAGTTCTTCGGGAGCCGGTTCTTCGGGCGTTGGCGCGAGATTCCGATCAAGCGTTTCATCGACACGTGACCAAATCGCATCCGCGTTTCGTTCCGCACCGCCTTCGCCCCATGAAATGCGGCAATCGGATAGTCCAAGCGTTGGGTCGCCGATGACGATAAGCCTATCCTCAAGCCCGGAATTCTTGCCCACGAGGCGAAGACGCTCCGCCATGGGCTCCATGAGGTCTTCATGCACGGTCACGGTAACGGATGGTTCATCGATGATGTTTTCCAAGACCTCGGCGACGGCGGATTCGATTTCCTCGACGCCGTGGCGGCGCACCAGTTCCGGCATCATTTTTTCCACCACCGTGGCGGCCAAACGAAGACCATCAAGGGCGATTTGTTTGTTAGCTTCAGCCTGCGCTGCAGTCAGGCGCGAAAACGCCGTGGTCGCGACATCCAGGCTTTCCGCTATCCGATGTTCAAGCCCGGCGATAGCTTCATGAATTCCGTCCGCGTGGCCGGTGTTGTAGCCGTCCTGTTTCGCCGCTTGCAGTTCTTCTTCCGAAAAGGTCGGCGCAGGCGGTTCCTCCTCGACTTCGGGGGGGTCGTCGGTCTGGTTCTCGGCGGCGCCGAAATCGAGATCGAAGAGGAACGGGCGTCTTTCGGTCGTATCGGCGCTCATGAATGACAATCCGCGCCGCTACCGTCGGGGACGACCGCGCCGGTTAAGAAGATCAGCTTAATAGACAAGCTCATCCTCTTCGCCTCCTTCGGAGATAATGATTTCGCCGCGCGCCGCGAGTTCCTTGGCGTTGGTGACCATTTCGAGCTGCGCCTCGTCGACGTCGGACAGGCGCACGGGGCCCATGGCCGTCATGTCCTCTCGGAGAATTTTCCCGGCGCGTTCGGACATGTTGGAGAAGAACAATTCTTTCAATGTGTCCGACGCGCCCTTCAACGCGATGGCCAGTTTGTCGTTGTCGACCGACCGCAGCAGCGTCTGTACGCCGTTTGGATCCAGAGAACCCAAATCCTCGAAGGTGAACATCAACGCCTTGATTTTCTCCGACGCGTCCCGGTTTCTCTCCTCCAGCAACGTCATGAACCGGTTTTCCGTCTGTCGATCCAGGCTGTTAAAAATTTCAGCCATCATTTCATGACTGTCGGCACGGTTCGTCGTGGCGAGATTCGTCATGAATTCGTTTCGAAGCGTTCGTTCGACATCGTCCAGGACTTCTTTTTGTACGGTTTCCATGCGCAACATGCGCATGACGCATTCCATCGCAAAGGATTCCGGCAATGCGCCGAGCACCCGGGAAGCGTGATCCGGTTTAATTTTCGCCAGGACGACCGCGACGGTTTGGGGATACTCGTTCTTGAGGTAATTCGCGAGCACGGCTTCATTAACGTTGCCCAGTTTGTCCCACATTGTTCGGCCCGCGGGTCCGCGAATTTCGTCCATGATGTTGCCGACGCGATCTTCGCCCAACAGCTTGCCCAGTAGACGTTCGGTGCTTTCGTAGGAGCCTTGCAGCGAGCCCGTGGAGGATAGCTGTTCCGCAAATTCGCCGAAGACCCTTTCGACGGTGGCGGAGTCGATCTTGCCCAGAGTCGACATAGCCTGCGACAGTTCCTTGAGTTCTTCGTCGTCCAGCAAGTCGACCAGCTTCGCGGCGTGTTCTTCGCTCAAAGCCAGCATCATGATGGCTGCTTTTTCCGGCCCGGAGTTTCCTCTTGATGAAAGTCTCGCCATTTAATTATTCCTGATACATCCAAGTCCGCACGATGGATACTGCTTCTTCGGGGTGTTTATCGATGATCTCGCCGATTTTACGCAGAGACGATGCTTTTACCCGGCCATCGATATTGGAAAGGTTGATCATCGATTCCTCAAGCATCGGCGAAACACTGGAGGGTACGTTCGATGGCGCCGGAGCGGCCCCCGCTAACGCTGCGCCGCCTTCCATGCCCATGCGTTGGTCTGTGATCATTTGCTGCTGGGTTGATTGCGCGATCGCGTCCGCAGCCGCGGCCGAGGCTTCGAACACCCGCGTGATCAGGGGGCGAACCACCAGCAACATGACGAGAATCCCGACGAGCGCGAGTACGACGACTTCCGCCAGCCGCAGAATGTCGCTTTGCTTGAAGCCGAGAATTTCCTGTGGTCCAATATCAACATCAAGGGTGGTGTCGATTGCGAATTTCAAATTGACGACCTCGACGGTGTCGCCGCGTTCCTGCTCGAACCCGACTGTCGATCGCACCAGTTTGTTTATTTGCTCCAATTCCGGAGCGCTTCGGGGTTGGTAGGCGGAGACGCCGTTGGCGTCCGTGGCATAGGTGCCGTCAACAAGAACGGCGACGGATAATCGATTGACCTTTCCCGCTTCGCGAATGTGATTGCGGACGGTCTTGGAAATTTCGAAATTGGTTGCTTCTTCGGTTCTGTTGGACGCGCTGTTTGGGCCGGTGGCGCCGCCGCCCTGGGCGTCGGGCAGGTTTTGTTCGACGGTGACCGCGTCACTCTTGGCCCCTTCTTCCTGGGAATTTTCTGAAATCGTTTGCGTCGAGCGGACGACCTGACCTTCCGGATCGTAGATTTCCTGTTTGGTGACAATGCGGTCGAAGTCGATATCGGCGCGCACTTCCGCGCGGACTTTCCCGAAACCAACAATTTTCTCCAGCATCTCCGTCAACTTGATGCTCAAACGGCTTTCGAAGTTCGTTTGCATTTCATCCTGGGTCGCCCCGGTAATGTTGCCTTCTTCGCCGCCGCCACGCGACAACAGCGCGCCACGATCGTCAATAATGGAAATGCGATTGGGTTCCAGACCGGGAACCGCGGCGGCTGCGAGATGCTGCAACGCTAACACCTGGTTTCGGTCCAGACGGCTCGCGCCGCGCATGCGCAGGGCGATCGACGCGCTGGATTCCTGGCGGTCCCTGGTGAACAATTCACGCCGTGGCAACACCAGATGCACCCGGGCGCTGCGCACGCTGGTGAGTGAGGCGATGGTGCGGGCGAGCTCGCCTTCCAACGCGCGCAGGCGATTCACATTCTGTATAAAATTGGACGACCCGAGGGTCTGCTCTTTGTCGAAAATTTCGTTGCCGATAGCGCCGCTGTTAGGCAGACCCTGCGCCGCCATCAGGATTCGCAATTGACCGACCTGGTCATTCGGGACAAGAATTTCCGTTCCATTATTTCGAGCTTCATACGGAATATTCTGGGATTGCAGGTGCGCGATTATTTGTCCTGAATCCACGGATTCAAGCTGATTGTACAACAGCCCGAGAGGCGGGGTGGCCAGGCGGGTTGCGACGAAAACAAAAAATGCGACCAGCCCCACTGCAACACCCGCCATGGCTCCAAGCCGGGCCGTGCCGATGCTTCTAAAAATTTGCAGTATCGCATCCATATTCGGTTCCTTGTCGACCGCAATTCCTCAAATCAACCTGGTGGAATCAGAGAATGCGACCGCCAATTGGTATTTCGCGCCCGCACTAAGTCCTCCAGGAAATGCCGACTCGCAATGCACGATTACAAGCACGATTCATTCCAACCCGAATTCTACTATAGAAACCAATAGAAATGAAGTTAAAACACGGCAAAATTTGCCCACTTAGACAAA
>JABJJH010000405.1 GCA_018660965.1 Rhodospirillaceae bacterium
AATCCCGGCGCGATATTGTTTTCGAAGATGTGCTTCTTATACTCTGACAAGGCCTCCAGTACAGTTGAACGAAATGGCACGGGCCTATTTGACAAAATTTAAAGGAAACGCAGATGCTGCCGAAAAAACCTGCCGAGACCTCTGTCCAGTTGAATGAGCTGATCCGAAATCGCTGGAGCCCGCGCGCCTACTCGGACCGTATGGTCTCCCGCGAGGACCTGGTTGCGGTCCTGGAAGCGGCGCGGTGGGCGGCATCGTGCAACAACATGCAGCCGTGGCGCTATATCGTCACCACCAGAGATGATGCAACGGAGCATCAGCGCATGGTTGAATGCCTGAAGCCCGGCAACCAGGAATGGGCGCCGACGGCGCCGATTCTGATGATCGCCCTGGCCAACCTGAAGCGACCAAACGAGGACGAGAACCGCCATGCCTTCTATGACACCGGTGCGGCATCGGCGTTGTTGACTCTCGAGGCGATGGCCCGGGGCCTTTGCGTGCGCCAGATGGCCGGAATCGAGGTGGACAAGGTTCGCGAGACCTTTGCCGTTCCCGACGATTACGGTGTGGTTGCCGGCATCGCGCTCGGCTATCAAGGAGAGCCCGAAAGTCTGCCGGCGCAACGTCAGGAACAAGAGACAGCGCCGCGCGCCCGCAATCCGCTTTCCGACATGATTTTCACCGGTACATTCGGGAACTCCTCGCCACTCGTTTCCTAATCTCTGGCTGGATGGCTTGGCCCGGCGACGGTTCGGGCGGCGTGGGCCTTGGCGGCAATGCCTTGCCAGTCGCCCCGCTCCATATCCGCCGCGGTGGCGACCCAGCTGCCGCCGACGCAGGCGACATTGGGCAAGGTTAGATAATCGTTGAAATTTTCAGCGTTGACGCCACCTGTTGGACAAAACGTAATATCGTTAAACGGCGAGGCGAAACTTTGCAGCATCGCTTTGCCGCCTGCGGCTTCGGCGGGGAAGAATTTCAGGAATCGAAATCCGGCGCGCCGGGCCAACATTACCTCCGACGCCGTCGCGACGCCGGGTATATAGAACAGGTCCTGTTCCCGCGCCGCCGCCGCCAGCAGGGGATCGAAGCCGGGGCTGACGGCGAATTTGGCGCCAATTTCCTTCGCTCGCATCATTTGTTCGGGTTCCAGCACCGTGCCAACGCCGGTCACCGCGTCGGGATGCGCCGCGATGATGTTTTCCAACGCGTTCCACGCCGCGTCCGTCCGCAACGTTACCTCAAGCACCGGCAGCCCGCCTGAGATCAACGCCGCCGCCGTTGGCGCCGCATCCTTCAGTTCCGCAAAAATTAAAACGGGGATGACCTTGAAGCGTTCGAAAAGGTCTCTCATGACTCACCGGCCAACGTATCTTCTCCTGGTATGTCGTCACGGGGCATGTCACCACGGGGCATAACGGCGCCGGGGTGCATGATGACGTTCCCGGCCAGACGGTTCGCGCGCCGCGCCGCCCCCACCGGGTCAATCCCGGCGATCCGGGCCGCCAGGTATCCGGCATTGAAGGCGTCGCCCGCTCCCGTCGTGTCCAATGGATCGGGCCGGGTGATCGTCGCAACCTGTTCGCGGACATTCTTCGCTGACACCAGGCAACCTTTGGCGTCCATCTTGACGACGACTTCGCCAATACCGGCGGCGTGGAGCCGCTCCACGCACGCTGCGGCGTCGATGTCGCCGAAAACCTGCTGGTCATCAACCAGGGTTGGCGCGGCCAGATCGGTGCGGGTCAGAATTTCCAATATTGCATGTCGTGCGGCGGCGGCGTCAGGCCAGCCGCGAGGCCGGTAGTTGGTGTCGAACATAATTTTGCATCCCTTTGCTCTCGCGGCATCCAGAATTTCATACAACTTAGCGCGTTGGTCGCCCTGGTACAGCGACAAGGTGACGCCGCTCAGATATATATAATCATAATCGACAAGGCGCTGAGCGATGTTGTCGATTTCCGGAAAGGTGAACAAATCCCGAGCGGGCGCCTGATCACGCCAGTAGAAAAATTGCCGTTCCCCGGCGCCGTCAGTGCGGATCGCGTAAAGGCCCGGAACGCGACCTTCCGCCCGAACGATCAATCCAACGCCCACCTCTTCTGCCAACCACTGGTCGATCATCCAGTCGCTGTAGGGGTCGTCGCCCAGGGCCGTTACATAATCGATCTCGACGCCAAGCCGCGCCAGATAAACCGCAGTGTTCAACGTGTCGCCGCCATAGGAGAGGGCCATCGTCTGTTGGTCGGCGCCGCTTAGCTCCAACATGCACTCCCCAATACAGGCGACGCGCGCCATTGGTTAGGCGGGCCTTGGGGAAGCCGCGCGTGTCACTTTAAACCTGCGCATTGTGTGCAAACGAAATATCTTCATGGGAACCGTCCAGGGGTTGAATCCTTTAGCCTAAAGATAAGTCCGCGAAACTAAAGTCCACGTCAGCGAAATTAATGTCAATGCGCCGCAAAATGCTTTTTGTCTCGACTTGCTTATCGATTTAGCCATGATCCTTAAGGGACATTTGATACATGAATTTCAGGAATGATCGAAGAGGGCTAAGCGCCCCGGACACGATTGAGGCGGCGGTGCTGGAGCATGTCGGTGACGAATTATAAAGCCGTTCGGCGCTGACTAGACGAGGCGTCGGCGACTCACGGGGGAGGGTTGAACATCATGACGCAACCGAAGGGGCCTCTCGACGGGGTAAAGGTCGTCGCCTGTTCGACGGCGCAAGCCGGGACCGTTCCGTATATGCTGATGGCGGATCTGGGCGCGGAAATCGTCAAGATTGAATTGCCGGGGGTTGGCGATAACTCGCGCACGTCGGGACAGGTGCCGGGATACCCGAGTTCTTATTTCGAAACCAACAATCGCGGCGTGAAGAGCCTGACGCTCAATCTCAAGGACCCGAAAGGGCGGGACATCCTTTACAAGCTGGTCGCCGAGGCCGATGTTTTTGGCCAGAATTTTCGCCCCGGCGCGGCGGAAAAGAATGGTTTCGGCTATGAGGACCTGAAAAAGATAAATCCGAAACTCGTCTATGCCTCGGTGTCCGGCTATGGGCCAGACGGGCCGCATGCGGCGCTGCCGGGAACGGACGCCATGGGCCAGGCGTTGGGCGGCGTCGCGGAAGCCTACGCCACGCCGGGTCAACCGCTGCGCACCGGCATTGTGTCCGTGGCCGATGAGAGCTGCGCAATTCTGACCTTCGGCGGCATCCTGGCGGCGTTGCATTGCGCGCGAACGACCGGGGTTGGCCAGAAGGTCGACACATCATTGTTAGGGGCGCAGGTTCGGCTCATGGGCTGGACCCTGACCACCACCATGTGGCGCGACCGGGACCCGGTCACCGGGCAGGCGCGGGTCAACGGCACCGCCGAGCGGCCCGGAATGAGCGCCAGCTTCGCCGATAAAGACGGCAAGCCTTTCGTGTTTCAACTTCAGGGTCGAGAATGGCGTGGCGCGATGGCGGCCCTTGGGTTCTTTGAGGAATTGGAGGCGCTCGGCCTGGGCGATCTCGGCGTCGCCGTCACTTCCGACGAAAAACGTGAAGAGATGCTGACAACCCTCGACGCTTGCTTCGCCCGCGAGGGTCGTGATCGCTGGGTCGAAATTCTGCGCGGGACCGATATTGTCGCCGCCCCCATCAATACCTTGCTCGAAGCGTCCAACGATCCCGACGTGTTGGCGAACGGCTACGTCACCGAAGTCGACTATCCGGAATACGGCAAAACGGCGAAGGTGCATGGATCGCCCTGGAAATTCTCGGAAACGCCCGCCCATATTGGCGTAGCGCCAAAATTAGGCGAACATACCGATGCGCTGCTGACCCGGCTGGGTTATTCAGAAGCGGAGATACAGGCGTTGCGGGACAGCAAGGTCGTTTGAGACCAGCCGACAGGCGAGGCGGCGAATGTAATGATTTACGCATTTTGGGGGATTTAGGTCATGGATCTGTCGTTAAAGAACAAATCAGTTGTCGTCACCGGTGGGAACCGGGGAATCGGACGCGCCATTGCGTTGGCGTTTGCGGGGGAAGGCGCCAATGTCGCGATTGTCGGTCGCGACACCGATGCGCTGGCGACGGTGAAAGCGGAAATTGAAGCAAAGAGCGTCAAGGCGCTCGCCATCGCGGCTGATCTGTTCACCGCCGATGGGTGTGACCGCGCGGTGAACGAAACGGCGGACGCCTTTGGCGGGCTCGACGTTCTGGTGAATAACGCATCGACCTCCGTCAGTGGTGGGCTTGAAACCCTGAGTGACGACCAGCTTATGGAACGGTTAACCGGTAAGACGCTGGCGTATATGCGCTGTAGCCGCGCATCGCTGCCGTGGTTCCGGAAGGCCGGGGGTGGCCGAATTATCTGCATCGGCGGATCGGCGGCCCGCGCCGCCGGCAAGGCGTCGCTGCCAAGCGGGCTCGGTAATTCGTCGCTGACGAATTTCGCCAAGCATTTAAGCAACGATGTCGCGCCGGAAAACATCACGGTCAACGTGGTGCATCCGCCTTTCACCAAGACGGATCGTTATCCGGCCCGGCTGGAGGCGCGCGCGAAACAGCTTGGCGTCAGTCTTGAGGAGGCGGAAGCAACGTTTACCGCCGACTTCCCGATTGGACGGATTATCGAGCCGGACGACATCGCCCCGATGGTGCTTTTTCTCTGTTCGCCTCACGCCGCCGCCGTTACGGGGCAGGCGATTGGAATTGACGGCGGCTCCACGCCTGGCATTTTCTATTAAGCATCATAAAGGCTTCACAGCGGAGCTTTCGAGTCTTTAACGCTGGCGTCGGATTTCTCGGGCGCGTGCGGTTTGGCCTCGTCGCGGTTGTCGAACACGCTGATGTCGCCGGTCAAAACGCCGCCAGCGGCGATTTCCAGTTCGGCGTAACCGATATCGCCGGAAACCCGACCCGTGGCGTTTACCGTCAGCTTCGTGGATGCGCTCAGGGTTCCGTCAAAAACGCCCAGGATCACCGCGTCGCCAACCTTTGCGGTTCCTGAAAAATCGCCATTTTCCCGCACCAACATGCGCTCGGCGACGATGCTGGCTTTCACCGTGCCATCGATGATGACTTCATCGCAGTTGTCCAGCGTGCCTTCGAAATAGACGCCGGGCCCAATCAACGCGGACCGCTGGGAGTCGGATTTGGAGGTCGGTTGATACGGCGGAATTTTGGGTGTTCCCCGGGGCGTGGGCTGGTCTTGCCGTCCCGTTGGCGTCGGCGTTCCTGGCGCCTTGTCCTTGGGTGTGTTTTTCTTCGCGATGATCCGGTTCAGCATTCAACTCGACTCCATATTCAAGGGGCTTGGGTATTTAAGATCGCGGGCAAATTTGTGGACATTTTGGCAGGATTACGGCTTTTCCGGGATTTAGCCCTCGCTAGACCCGTGTTACACAGATTATTATTGAAGAGGGCTGGCGCGCATCCGCGCCTTCGGTCGATTTTTTCGGTTCCGATTACAATTCCACATCATCCTGGGGGGTCTGAATGTCTAAACGTGTGACAATGCTTTCAGTCGAGGACGCGCTTGCGGCGGCGAAGAGCGTCGGCATCCGTGAATCCATGGCGCCGCTTAGTGTGTATCGGGTGTTGCTGCATAATCCGGACCTGGCCAAAGCCATGACCGATCTGTTGGCGAACCTTTTGTTCACGGGCAAGAAGCTCGATGTTCGACTGCGGGAACTCATCATCATGCG
>JABJJH010000153.1 GCA_018660965.1 Rhodospirillaceae bacterium
ACCAGCTCATATCCGTTAAACGGAATACGGCGTTTCCCCCAACCAGCAGCAACCGGGTCTCTCAGACACACCGTCCAAGGAGATCCTAAAGATGCCTAAAGACAACGAAGAAATCGTCATATCGACCGGGCCTATTCCCGGTTCCCGAAAAATTTATCAAACGGGCGGCGCATCCGGCGATTTGCGCGTCCCCTTCCGCGAAGTAAAGCTCGAAGACAGCGCGAACGAACCGCCGGTGCGTCTGTACGACACGTCCGGACCATATACCGATTCCGACGCCACGTTCGACGTCACCGCTGGACTGCCGCCCTTGCGCGATGCCTGGATACGCGCGCGCGGCGATGTCGAGGAATATGAAGGGCGCGAGATCAAGCCCGAAGACAATCACAGAAAGCCGGGCGAGGAAGGCAGCTTCCCGGAATTCCCCGCAAAACGGAAACCCCTTCGGGCGATAAACGGCGGCTGCGTTTCGCAGATGGCCTACGCCAAGCGCGGCATTATCACGCCGGAAATGGAATACATCGCCATGCGTGAAAACCTTGGCGATTCCGGCATCCGCGACGGCGAGTCCTTCGGCGCCAACATTCCCGATGTCGTCACGCCGGAATTCGTGCGCGATGAGGTCGCGAATGGCCGCGCGATTATCCCGTCCAACATCAATCACCCGGAAACCGAACCGATGATCATCGGCCGGAACTTCCTGGTGAAAATCAACGCCAACATCGGAAATTCCGCCGTCTCGTCCTCGGTCGCGGAAGAAATTGAGAAGATGGTCTGGTCCACCCGGTGGGGCGGCGACACGGTCATGGATTTGTCGACCGGCAATGACATTCACAACACGCGTGAATGGATTATACGCAATTCCCCCGTTCCCATCGGCACCGTGCCTATTTATCAGGCATTGGAAAAGGTCAACGGCGTCGCCGAGGATCTGACCTGGGAAGTCTTCCGCGACACCTTGATCGAACAGGCCGAGCAAGGCGTCGACTACTTCACCATCCACGCGGGCGTTCTGCTGCGTTACATCCCGATGACCGCCAAGCGCGTTACCGGCATCGTCAGTCGCGGCGGCTCGATCATGGCCAAGTGGTGCCTGGCGCATCACGAAGAAAGCTTCCTGTACACACATTTCGAAGACATTTGCGAAATCATGAAGAACTACGATGTCGCCTTCTCGCTTGGCGACGGCTTGCGGCCGGGTTCGTTGGCGGACGCCAACGACGAAGCGCAGTTTGCAGAGTTGGACACCTTGGGCGAATTAACCGATATCGCCTGGAAGCATGACGTCCAGGTCATGATCGAAGGCCCCGGCCACGTGCCGATGCAGAAGATCAAGGAGAACATGGATCGTCAGCTTGAGGTCTGTAAGGAAGCGCCGTTCTACACGCTTGGGCCGCTGACCACGGACACCGCCCCCGGTTACGACCACATCACCAGCGCCATCGGCGCCGCGATGATCGGTTGGTTCGGCACGGCGATGCTCTGCTACGTCACCCCGAAAGAACATTTGGGGTTGCCCAACCGCAAGGACGTGAAGGACGGCGTCATCACCTACAAGATCGCCGCCCACGCCGCCGATCTGGCCAAAGGCCATCCCGGCGCGCGGCTATGGGACGACGCGGTCGCACGGGCCCGGTTTGATTTCCGGTGGCGGGACCAGTTCCGTCTGGCGATGGACCCGGAAACAGCGGAGGATTTCCACGATCAAACCCTGCCGGCGGAAGGCGCGAAGATTGCGCATTTCTGCTCTATGTGCGGGCCGAAATTCTGCTCCATGCAGATAACGCAGGAAATTCGGGAATTCGCCGCCAAGGGAATGTTCGACATGTCCGATAAATTCAAAAGCGAAGGCAGCGAGCTTTATCAACCGGCCGACAAAGTCGAAAAAGAAATCGCCGCCGCCGGCGACGACTAAATTCGCCAACCGCGACTGGAATATTGGGGCCGTATCGGAAACGATGCGGCCCTATTTCTTTGGGGCTTCAGAGTTTGCGCGCCAGTACCTGCAAGGTGGGCGCGTTTTTGAGATAACGCTTTTGAATGTCGAACCCGTAATCGGCGAACAAACGCCGCAGGCTGGTTTGCGTGAACAATTGAACATGGCGCGGCGGACTGACCATATTCCACTGCGCGACATCGGCGGGCACCGTG
>JABJJH010000254.1 GCA_018660965.1 Rhodospirillaceae bacterium
ACGACAGGTCTGCAAATTCACGCTCGGTTGAAGGATCGCGACGATTTGCAGTTGGTTCATCTGGAGGAATCCGAACGCAAGGACGCAAAGCGCAGGCGGGAAGTCCTGAACGATGTCGACCTCGCCATTTTGTGCCTGCCCGATGACGCCGCGCGCGAAGCGGTGTCGCTGATCGGTAATTCGAAGACACGGGTGATTGACGCCAGCACCGCCTATCGGGTCGATCCCGATTGGGTGTACGGGATGCCGGAATACGACGCCAAACATAGCGAGCGCATTGCGTCGGCGACGCGGGTCAGCAATCCAGGGTGTTATGCCATCGCCGCGATTGGGTTGCTTCACCCGTTGGTGCAAGAAGGGCTTATACCATCCGATTGGCCGGTCACCATCAATGCAGTTTCCGGGTACACCGGCGGCGGCAAGAGCCTGATCGCGGCGTTCGAAGACCCCACCGATCCGGACTACACCGATGAGCCCTTCAGCGTATATGGTCTCGGCCTTGAGCATAAGCACGTCCCGGAAATTCATAAACACAGTGGTCTTGATAACCGCCCGTTGTTCATGCCGAGCATCGCCAAATTCCGTCAAGGCATGATCGTGCAAATTCCCCTGCAATTGAATGCTCTTCCAAAACATCCGGCACCGGGCGACCTTCATGCGGCGTTGAGCAGTCATTACGCCGGTAGGCGTTTCGTAACCGTGGCCAGCGAGGCCGGTGCAGCGGCGATAGTTCGCCTGGATCCCGAGGGATTGAACGGCACGAACGAGCTTCGTTTGCATGTGTTCGGGAATGAAGCCAATGGCCAGGTAGTGTTGATGGGGCTGTTGGATAATTTGGGCAAGGGCGCGTCGGGGTGCGCGGTTCAAAACATGAATCTCATGTTGGGCCTACCGGAAGAGTCCGGCCTCGAAACGTAAAGCTTCGTATCTAAAATTACCCGGCGCCCGTGTTCGTCCGCACTCCCATTACCCTTATTGTGGAAATGGATTCCCGATGTTAAGGTTTTTGCATGCATTTTGGGATGTTCATGGAGTTCGGATGCCGCAAGGGCGGTTCCGATGCGGAGGCGTTTCGCGAAGGTCTTGACCTCGTGGACGCCGCCGAGTCTTGGGGAATGGACAGTTCGTGGCTGTCCGAGTTTCATTTTTCGCCGGAACGTTCGGTGTTGGCGTCGCCGATTGTGGTTGCGGGCGCGATCGCCGCACGAACAAAGCGCATGCGGATCGGCATGGCGGTCTATGTGCTGCCGTTGGCCAATCCTCTGCGGATTGCCGAAGAAGCCGCAACCGTAGATCAGATTAGTGGTGGGCGGTTTGACTTTGGCATTGGGCGAAGCGGGTTCGTGCGTTCGTACAACGCCTACAACATTGATTACGGCGAAAGTCAGGAACGCTTTGACGAAGCGGTGAAAATCCTGCGCGCCGCATGGTCGGGTGAAAAGTTTTCGTTCGATGGAAAATATTACAAGGTCACCGATGCGTTGGTGGTGCCGCAACCGGTGCAAAAACCGTATCCGCCCATGCGCATGGCGGCGTCATCCGCGGCGACCTTCAAGACGGTGGCGGAAGAGGGGTTGCCGCTTTTCGTCGGCTTGCGCGGCGATGGGCTGGAAGCGCTCGTCCATAATATCAAGGTGTATCGCGATACATGGCGCGACTGCGGGCATGCCGGTGAAAGCAGCGTCTATTTGCGCGTTCCCGTTTATGGGGCCGATAGCGAAGCGGCGGCGTTCGAAGAGCCGAAGGCCAATATCACCTATTACTTTGAACGTCAGGCGAAGATGGTCGCGGCCGGCAGTCCGAAAGGCGGCAATGCGGAACGCACCAATACCGCGGCGAAACTTTCCGCGTTGTCCTATGAAGACATTCTACGGGACCGGGTCGCCTTCGGAACTGGCCCGCAGCTGATCGACAAGTTGAATGAGTGGAGCGACGTGCTGGGTATCGACGGGATTACTGCGGAAATGAACGCGGGCGGCATGTTGAGTGAAGCGCAAGTCAAAAACAGCCTTCGCGTCATTACCCGCGACGTCATGCCCGCCTTCAAGTAAGGCGCGGTTCATGGCGTCGCGCCGAACTGGGCCACCCGTAACGCTGTTGTCGGTTGGCGACATAATCCGTTTAATCGAATCCGATCCCTGGATGGTTGATGTTCTCGACGCCGTGCGGAATTTCGGGCCTTCGAACGCCTGGGTCGGGGCGGGTTTCGTGCGCAACAAGGTGTGGGACGCGCTGCACGGGTATTTACGACCGTCGCTGCTCAACGATGTCGATGTTATCTATTTCGACCCGGAAAATCAGACAGTGTCGGCGGAGCGCGCCTTCGAAGACGCGTTGGTTGAGGTGATGCCGCTGGTCCCCTGGTCGGTGCGGAACCAAGCGCGGATGCATAAACATTTCGGAACGCCGCGGGCGTTATCGACGCTGGACGCGATGCGCTATTGGCCGGAAACCGTGACGGCGATTGCGGTGCGAAAGGACCCGGGAAGCCGTATTCGCTTTGTGTCGTGTTATGGGGAGGATGATTTGATCGGCTTGGCGGTGCGGCCGGCGCCGGGAATTTCGTTACCGGTTTACCAACAGCGGATGTCGGAAAAAGACTGGCGGAAAATCTGGCCGAAACTGCGCGTGTACGGCTTGTCGTGAAAGTGCTTAGCGCTTACGCGGCATCTTGAACAGGCGCGCGATATTCTTGCCGAAAGACAGGGAAAGAGACACCAAGCCGGAAAATGTGTGGTGGTGATAGGCGTCCTCGAATTTGGCGACGGTCTTCATAACGTACTCTCCACGATCACTTGAATTACTGATATGGGAGAAATGTACGCCTGAAGAATTGATAATTCATTAATAAAAATTGCAATGCAGCAATGCAATTTCTGCAAAGGTTAAGGTCTAAGGCATTTTAACTTAATACATTTTTAAGTTCTTATTCCGCAGCAGCGGCATCCGGCTTCGATATGCGTGCAGCGCAATATTTGAATTCCGGAATCTTTCCAAACGGGTCGAGCTGCGGATTTGTCAGTAAATTCGCAGGCGCTTCGGCGTAGCAGAAGGGGATGAAAATCAACCCTTCCGGTATGGCGCCGTCCACCCGCGCCACAAGGTCAATCACGCCCCGCCGCGTTTCCACCCGCACCATGTCGCCGGGTTTAAGACCCAGCCGGTATAAATCGCGCGAGGAAATCTGTGCGACGGCTTCAGGTTCGAGGTGGTCGAGGACAGCCGAACGGCGGGTCATGGCGCCGGTGTGCCAATGTTCCAGTTGGCGCCCCGTGGTCAGCACCATGGGATAGTCGTCGTCGGGTTGTTCGTCCGGGGGTATGATGGAAGCGGGCGTCAGCTTGCCGCGACCGGATTCGGTTGGAAAGCCATCGCCAAAGACGATCTCGTTGCCCGGTTTGTCCGGCGCGTCGACGGGATAAGTGACCGCGCTTTCCCGTTCCAATCGATCCCAGGTGATGTTGTTCAGTGACCCCATGACCTGGGTCATCTCGGCGAAGACATCGCGCGGGTGTGTGTATGACCAGTCGAGACCGATGTTGCGCGCGATCTCCTGGATGATCCACCAATCCTGGCGCGCGTCGCCGGGAAGGTCGAGCGCGTGGCGGCCCATTTGAACCTGCCGGTTGGTGTTGGTGACGGTGCCGTCCTTTTCCGGCCAGGCGGAGGCGGGCAGGACGACATCGGCGTGGAACGCGGTTTCCGTTAAAAACAGATCCTGCACGACAAGATGCTCGAGCTTCGCCAGCGCGGCGCGCGCATGGTTCGCGTCTGGGTCGGACATCGCCGGGTTTTCACCCATAATGTACATGCCCTTGATAATGTCGTTGTGAACGGCGTCCATGATTTCGACCACCGTCAGTCCACGATTGGGATCGAGAGCGCCGCCCCAGACATTTTCGAAGTCGCCGCGAATGGTGTCGATGTCCACCTTTTGATAGTCGGGGAAGAACATCGGCACGAGACCCGCGTCGGACGCGCCCTGGACATTGTTTTGGCCGCGCAATGGATGCAAACCGGTCCCCGGTCGTCCGACCTGCCCGGTGATCAGCGATAACGCAATCAGGCATCGCGCGTTGTCGGTGCCGTGGATATGTTGCGATATGCCCATACCCCAGAAGATGATGGCGGATTCCGCGCGGGCGTAGGCGCGCGCGACCGTGCGAAGTGTTTCGGCGTCAATGCCGCAAATTTCGGCCATCGCTTCGGGGGTGAAGTCCGCGATGTGTTCCTGTAGTTGCGCAAAGCCTTCCGTTTGGGATTCGACATATTGTTTGTCGTAAAGGCCTTCGGTGATGATGACGTTGAGCATGGCGTTCAACATCGCCACATCCGCGCCCGGGCTGAACTGCAGCATGTGCGTCGCATGGCGTTTCAGCGCCTGACCGCGCGGGTCCATGACGACGAGCGTTGCGCCGCGTTTGACGGCTTGCTTGAAAAACGTCGCGGCAACCGGATGGTTTTCCGTCGGGTTCGCGCCAATGACGATGATGAGGTCGGAATCCTTGCAGGTGGTGAACGGGGCGGTGACCGCGCCCGACCCGATGCCTTCCATCAAGGCGGCGACGGAGGACGCATGGCAAAGCCGGGTGCAGTGATCGACATTGTTCGTGCCGAACCCGGTCCGAACGAGTTTTTGAAACATGTAGGCTTCTTCGTTGGAGCCTTTTGCGGAACCAAATCCGGCGAGGGCGCCACCGCCATCGCGGTCGCGGATGGCTTTCAGGCCTTCACCGGCGCGGGTCAGCGCTTCGTCCCAACTGGCTTCGCGGAAATGCGTCCAGGGGTTGGCGGGATCAATATCCGCATCGGCGGCTTTCGGCGCATCGTCCCGGCGCACCATCGGCTTGGTCAGGCGATGCGGGTGGCGGACATAATCAAAGCCGAAGCGGCCCTTGACGCAAAGACGGTTGCGATTGGCGGGGCCGGTGCGGCCCTGGGCCGCGACAATTTCCCCGACATTTTCATCGTCCGAAACCTGATAGGTGACCTGGCACCCGACGCCGCAGTAGGGGCACACGCTATCGACATCGCGCAAAGGGATTGATTTGCCGACGCCTTTGTCGTCCACCAGCGCGGATTCCATCAATGCGCCAGTCGGGCAGGCTTGCACGCATTCCCCGCACCCGACACAACTGCTGGACCCCATGGGGTCGTCGAAATCGAAGACGATTTTGCTTCCGGCGCCCCGATAGGCCATGCCGATGACATCGTTGACCTGCACTTCACGGCAAGCGCGGACGCACAAATTACACTGGATGCACGCGTCCAGATTAACCGCCATCGCAAGGTGGCTTCGGTCCGACTCCGGCGCGCTACGTGGGGGAAACCGGCTGTCGGAAACTTCGACAGCGTCCGCCCAATTCCAGAATTTCGATTTTGAGTCATGCGCGACCGGGCGTTCGGGCTGGTCGGCGGTGAGCATTTCGAACACCATCTTGCGGGCGGATTTAGCGCGCGCCGACGCGGTATTCACCGTCATGCCGGGACTGGGTGTGCGAATGCAGGACGCAGCCAGTACGCGCTCGCCTTCAATTTCGACCATGCAGGCGCGACAGTTTCCATCGGCGCGATAATCCGGTTCCGGCGCGTAACATAAATGCGGAATCTCCACCCCCAACCGGTTCGCGACCTGCCAGATTGTTTCGCCGGGCGCCGCTTCGACGGGGTCGCCGTTCAGCGTGAAGGAGATGGTCATGTTACATCCTCGGGAAAGTGCCGTAACACGGAAAAGACCGGATTGGCGGCGGCCTGGCCTAGCCCGCATATCGAAGCGTCGGCCATGGCGTTGCCCAATTCTTCAAGCAAGCCCGTATCCCAATTCGGTTGCTCCATCAATTTGACCGCTTTTTCGGTGCCCACGCGGCAGGGCGTGCATTGTCCGCAGCTTTCATCTTCGAAAAAGCGCATCAGATTCAGCGCAACGTCGCGCATGTTGTCGTGATTCGACAAAATTACCACCGCATGGGAACCGACGAAACAGCCGAACTCTTCCAGTTTTCCAAACTCCAGCGGCAGGTCGCCCTTGGAGGCGGGCAGGATGCCGCCCGATGCGCCGCCCGGTAGATATCCTTTGAATTCGTGGCCGTCCGCCATGCCGCCACAATATTCGTCGATGAGTTCGCGAACGGTGATTCCGGCGGGGGCGAATTTAACGCCAGGGTCGCGCACGCGTCCTGATACGGAAAAGCTGCGCATGCCGACGCCGCCATTTCGACCTTCGCTGGAAAACCATGCAGCTCCTTTTTCAATGATGTCGCGCACCCAGAACAAGGTTTCGACGTTGTTGACCAAAGTCGGTCGGTCGAACAAGCCTACTTGCGCGACATAAGGCGGACGGTGCCGAGGTAGGCCGCGTTTGCCTTCAATGCTTTCGATCATCGCGGATTCTTCACCGCAGATATAAGCGCCGGCGCCGCGCCGCATGATGATGTCGGTATGGCTGGCGAGCCCGTCGGATTTCAGTTTGGTGAGTTCCGCCTGAAGTATTTCACGGATATGCGGGTATTCGTCGCGAAGGTAGATATAGATGCGTTCGGCCTCGACCGCCCATGCGGCGACCAACATGCCTTCCAGGAAACGATGCGGGTCCTGTTCCAGATAGGTGCGGTCCTTGAAGGTGCCGGGTTCGCCTTCGTCGGCGTTCACAGCCATGTAACGTGGTTTCGCTTCGGCGCGAACAAGGCCCCACTTGCGCCCCGTCGGGAACCCCGCACCGCCAAGGCCGCGCAAAGACGACTCCTCCATCACAGCGATAACGTCATCGGCGGATTTTTCACCTGCGAGACAGGCTTTCAACAAGGCATACCCACCACCGGCGTGGTAAGCCTCCAACCCTTTGTAGTCGATAGGTTTGGGGCTTGTGTCGCCCGATTGGACAACCGCATCGACGGCCTCAATGGTGGCGGGGCCAACATGCCGGTGGCCCACTTCCGCCGCCGGGGCGGCTTCGCACCGCCCCATGCAGGGCGCGGGCAGGACGCGGACATCTCCGCCGTACTTGGCGATCAGGTCACTCCGCAACTTCTGGCCGCCCGCGAGCGCGCAGCTCAGACTGTCACAAACCCGGATTGTCAGAGCGGGCAGGGCAGGGTCGTCTTCCTTGACGATGTCGAAATGTGCGTAAAACGAGGCGACTTCGTAGACTTCGGAAAGGGGAAGTCGCATTTCGTGCGCTAACGCCACAAGATGGGGCGCAGACAGACAATGGTGCGCATCCTGGATCAGATGCAGGTGTTCAATCAGTAAGTCGCGATCTCGCGGGCGATCCCCCAAGAGCGCCTGAACGGTTTCCAGGGCGGCGTGATCAATCTGCCTGCCTTTGGGGGTCGAGCGAGCGCGACGGCGTCCCTTTCCGGGGTGCCGTCGTTTTGTCGGTGTTGAGGCGGCTTCGGTCATGGGGCTTTGGGAATCTCCGACCGTTGTTGTTCAGTGGTGTAAGATAACGCGCGCGCCGCTTTAGAAAAGCCCCTCAATTTCCCCTTGGTCATTCACCAGAATACTGTTTGCGGCGGGGACGCGCGGAAGTCCCGGCATTGTCATGATGTCGCCGCAAATGACGACCACAAATTCCGCGCCTGCCGACAGGCGAACTTCGCGAATGGGAACGACATGGCCTTCAGGCGCGCCTTTCAGATCGGGGTTGATCGAAAAACTGTATTGCGTCTTGGCCATACAAATCGGCGCGTTGCCGTACCCGTCTTTTTCGAACTGCGTCAGTTGATCCAGAATACGTTTGTCGGCGGTCGCTTCCGACGCGCCATAGATATTCTTCACGATGGCCTGGATCTTGTCGAACAAGGGCAATTTGTCTTCATACAAGGGCTTGAAGTCGGCGGTTCCGCCATCGGCGAGTTCGGCTACTTTCGAGGCCATGGCCTCAATCCCGGCGCCGCCATCGGCCCAGTGGGAATTCACAAAGGCGTCGACGTCAATCGTTTCGCAATAGGCGCGGACAGCGTCCATTTCGGCGTCCGTATCGGCGATGAACTGATTGATGCCGACAACAACCGGCACGCCAAAGCCGCTGACGTTCTTTATGTGACGCCCCAGGTTTTCCAGTCCCTTTTTGACGGCTTCCACGTTTTCGTCCGCCAGATCGGCGCGTGCGACGCCGCCATGCATCTTGAGCGCCCGGACGGTGGCGACAATGACCGCGGCGTCGGGCCGCAATCCCGCCTTGCGGCACTTGATGTCAAAGAATTTTTCGGCTCCTAAATCGGCGCCAAATCCCGCTTCGGTCACGACGTAGTCGGCCAGTTTCAACGCGGTTTTCGTCGCGATGACGGAATTGCAGCCATGCGCGATGTTCGCGAACGGTCCGCCATGAATGAAGGCCGGGTTGTTTTCCAGGGTCTGCACCAGATTGGGCATGAGCGCGTCTTTAAGAAGCGCTGTCATCGGTCCTTCCGCCTTTAAGTCGCGGGCGGTGACCGGCTTGCGGTCGCGGGTATTGGCGACAACGATATTACCGAGTCGGTTTTGCAGATCTTTCAGGTCGGTCGCGAGGCAGAAAATCGCCATGATTTCTGACGCGACAGTGATGTCGAACCCGGATTGCCGGGGAAATCCGTTGGCGACACCGCCGAGCGACAGGACAACGTCGCGCAGCGCGCGGTCGTTCATATCCACCACCCGCCGCCAGGAAACGCGCCTGCCGTCTATATCCAGCGCGTTGCCCCAGTAAATGTGGTTGTCGATCAATGCGGACAGCAAATTGTGCGCTGCGCCAATGGCGTGGAAGTCTCCGGTAAAGTGGAGGTTGATGTCCTCCATGGGTACTACCTGGGCGTAACCGCCACCCGCAGCCCCGCCCTTCATTCCAAAGCAGGGGCCAAGGCTTGGCTCGCGCAAACAGGTGATCGTCTTTTTGCCGATGCGGTTCAGGCCATCGCCCAATCCCACGGACGTGGTGGTTTTGCCTTCACCCGCCGGGGTCGGCGTGACGGCGGTGACAAGGATCAGCTTGCCGTCCGGTTTATCCTGAAGCGAACTGATGTAATCGTAGGACAGTTTTGCCTTATACGGCCCGTATTGCAGCAGGCTGTCTCTGGGGATATCCACCTTGTCGGCGATGTCGCCGATACTCAACATATTTGCTTCGCGCGCAATTTCGATATCGCTTTTGTGCGCCATGGTCCCATCCCCCAGGTAACAATGCTATGAATGTATAATTGACGATAACCTTCGCATCATCATTAAGTTGCATGCAAAGCTATTGGTATACAAGATACAACATAAGGCCTTTGCCAACCTGTAATGCGTCTGGAACCGTGAATATACGCGTTTCCAATTTTGGCTTACAGTTGATGTGTCGTTTGGATGATATATTCAGTGTTGTTAGTTCTTTTTGAGCGGCCAATTTCCGGAAGCATCATGATGATGGGAATTATTCTGCTGTTGTCGCCAGCGTTGTAATATCTACGGATTCGCCGTCCGCCGACACTTTAGAAATTAATTTCCGGTTTGGCTTGCTCCGCCGAATCATGCTGGCATACTGTATACCAGACGTCATACTCATCCCGTGACACCATCGCGACGCAAGATTTGGGTTAATCGGACAGCGCTACTAAAATGAGCCTCGCAACACCGATCATTCAGCCGATCACGGAAGTCGTCAGTCTAAAAGACAGGACCTACGACGCGTTGAAAAGCGCCATCACGACGATGAATATTTACGCCAGCGATGAAGAATTACGTCTGGATGAACGCCAGCTGTCGAATGATTTGGGTGTAAGCCGAACCCCGATACGAGAAGCCATCGCACGCCTGGAACAGGAAGGGCTGGTGCGTATCGCCCCCCGGCGCGGGGTGTTCGTCATCCGCAAGCCCAAGCATGAAATTCTGCAAATGATTACGGTCTGGGCGGCGTTGGAAAGCATGGCCGCCAGGTTGATCACGCAAAACGCCAGCGATGAAGACATTGCGTCATTGCGCGCGTTGTTTGCGTCGGATAAAGGGCCGCAGGGCGAGGCGAACATTGACGAGTATTCGGCCAAAAACATCGCTTTCCATCAGGCGATACTTGGAATGAGCAATTGCCCGTTACTGCTTGATATGGCCGATAATTTGTTCATTCACATGCGGGCGATAAGGGCGAAAACGATTTCGGAAAATGACCGGGCCAGCCGGTCGATTATCGATCACATGAATATCATCGAAGCGTTGGAAAAACGCGACACGGAATTGGCGGAGCGATTGGCGCGGCAACACACGCTGGATCTCGCCGCCCATGTCAAACAGAACGTGCATTACCTGGACTAGAACGAAGAATACGGCGTCCCGCGAGACGTCTAATGGAGTTAGAAATGGCGGAAAACGTAGAAGAAGTTGCGACGCTGACAGATGGTTTTAACCTTGTCATCGATTCCCTACAGCTCAACGATATCCAAACGATTTATAATGTCCCGGGAATTCCGATTACGGATTTGGGCCGTTATATGCAGGCTGCGGGGATGCGGGTCCTGTCGTTCCGGCACGAACAAAACGCGGGCTACGCTGCTGCTATCGCGGGATTCCTGACTAAGAAACCGGGCGTTTGCATGACTGTTTCGGCGCCTGGTTTTCTCAACGGGTTAACCGCACTGGCGCACGCCACGACCAACTGTTTTCCGATGATCCTCATCAGTGGTTCGTCGGAACGCGAAATTGTGGATTTGCAACAGGGCGATTATGAGGAAATGGACCAACTGGCCATCGCCAAGCCGCTTTGCAAGGCCGCCTACCGTGTGCTGCACGCTGAAGACATCGGCATTGGCATAGCGCGCGCAATTCGCGCCGCGGTTTCTGGGCGCCCCGGCGGGGTCTATCTGGACCTGCCGGCGAAGGTGTTGGCGCAAACCATGGACATCGAGGCGGGTGAGAAGACTTTGGTCAAGGTTATCGACGCCGCGCCGCGCCAACTTCCCGCGCCGGACTCCGTTGCGCGCGCGCTCGACGTGCTCAAAGGCGCCGAGCGTCCCTTGATCATCCTGGGCAAGGGAGCGGCCTATGCGCAGGCCGACGACGCGATCCGGGAATTCGTTGAAAAGAGCGGTATTCCCTACCTGCCGATGAGCATGGCCAAGGGATTGTTGCCGGACACGCACCCGCAATCCGCAGGCGCCGCGCGCTCGCTGGCGTTAAAGGAAAGCGATGTGGTGATGTTGATCGGCGCCCGGCTGAATTGGCTGCTGTCGCACGGCAAAGGAAGAACCTGGGGAGATAGCCCCAAGAAATTCGTGCAGGTTGATATTGAACCCAAGGAAATGGACAGCAATGTCGAAATCGTGGCCCCGGTGGTTGGCGACATTGGCTCCTGTGTTCAAGCCTTTCTCGAAGGCATGGGTAAGGACTGGGTCGCGCCTCCGGCGACATGGACTGGCGCGATCAAGGAGAAAGTTGACACCAATGTCGCGCGCATGGCGCCGCGACTGCAGAACAACAACGTCCCGATGGATTACCAAGGCGCCCTGGGCGCGCTGCGTATTATCATCCGGGAACGGCCGGACGCGATCCTGGTCAATGAAGGCGCCAACACGCTCGATTTCACCCGCAGCATCATCGACATGTATCAACCTCGCAAACGGCTTGATGTTGGCACCTGGGGGGTCATGGGCGTCGGCATGGGCACGGCGATCGCGGCGGCGGTGGAAACGGGCAAACCCGTACTGGCCATCGAAGGCGATAGCGCCTTTGGGTTTTCGGGCATGGAGATAGAAACGATCAGCCGTTACAACCTGCCGATCTGTGTCGTTGTCTTTAATAACGGTGGTATCTATCAAGGAACCGGCGTTAATCCCTCTGGCGGCGCAGACGCAGCGACGACCGTGTTCGTCAAAGACGCCCGTTACGACAAAATGATGGAGGCGTTTGGCGGCGTTGGCGTTCATGTGACCTCGCCCGATGAGTTGAGCCAAGCCGTGAACGCAGCCATGGATTCCGGCAAACCGACGCTCGTGAACGCCGTCATTGACGAAAAGGCTGGCACTGAAAGCGGGCGTATCGGCAGTCTCAACCCGCAAAGCGTTGTGGTCAGAAAATAACCGCACGGACTTCAATTAACTCGTAAGAACAGGAACGATACAATGAGCAAAGCCCTAGAAGGTGTTCGCATTCTCGACATGACGCATGTTCAGTCAGGCCCTACCTGTACACAGCTGTTGGCCTGGTTCGGCGCTGATGTCATCAAGATAGAGCGTCCCGGCGTCGGCGACGCCACCCGGGGCCAACTGCAAGACATTCCCAATGTCGACAGCCTTTATTTCACGATGCTGAACGCCAACAAGCGTGGCATGACATTGAATACCAAGGACGACGACGGCAAAGCGATTTTCACTAAGCTGATCAAACACTGCGATGTGATGGTCGAAAACTTCGCGCCTGGCGCGTTGGATCGCATGGGCTTTACCTGGGAGCGCATTCAGGAGATCAATCCCCGCATGATCTATGCGTCCGTCAAGGGTTTCGGGCCAGGGCCATTTCAGGACTGCAAGGTTTACGAAAACGTTGCGCAGTGCACCGGTGGTTCGGCGTCGACGACTGGCTTTGATGATGGACCGCCGTTGGTGACCGGGGCGCAAATTGGCGATTCCGGCACGGGATTACATTTATTGGCTGGTATACTGGCGGCGTTATACCAGCGGACCAATACGGGGCGCGGGCAACGCGTCGAATGCGCGATGCAGGATTCCGTCCTGAACCTTTGCCGCGTCAAATTGCGCGATCAACAGCGTCTGGCGCATGGAGTTCTTAAGGAATATCCGCAATATCCAAACGGCGTCTTCGGGGATACCGCACCACGTTCGGGCAACGCGTCAGGTGGCGGACAGCCCGGATGGATCGTTAAATGCAAAGGCTGGGAAACGGACGCCAACGCCTACATCTATATAATCACCCAAGCGGCGGTGTGGGGTAAGCTGGCCGAAGCGATTGGTCATCCGGAACTGGTTGACGATCCGGAATGGGCGACGCCGGACGCACGATTACAGCGCCTGGAGGAAGTTTTCGACTTGATCGAGCAATGGACCATGACCAAAACAAAATTCGAGGCGATGGACATTCTCAATCCCTTGAACGTGCCGTGTGGTCCGATTCTTTCCATGAAGGAAATTTCGGAAGACATGTCATTGCGTGATACGGGCACGGTCGTTGAGGTGGATCATCCCGAGCGGGGCAAGTACCTTACGGTTGGCAATCCAATTAAACTTTCCGATTCGCCTAGTGACGTGCAACGTTCGCCCTTGCTGGGGGAACATACAGACGACGTGCTTCGTGAAATCGGATTTAGCGATACAGAGATCGGTGAGGCCAGGGCGAGCGGCGCCGTTTAAGAATTCCGAAAGACAATCAGCGGAGGGAGCACACAATGAGAATTATCGTTCACGGACAACAGGCGTTCGGAAAATCTGTCCTGGAAGCGCTTCTGGATCGCGGTGAAGACGTCATCGCAGTCTACTGCGCGCCGGATAAAGAAGGCCGTCCAGCCGACGCCATCAAGGAAGTGGCGTTGGCGCGCAACATTCCGGTCATCCAGCCCAAATCCTACAAGGACCCGGATGTTTGGGAGGAATGCAAGGCGTTGAAGCCTGATCTCTGCGTTATGGCCTATGTGCTTTTGTTTGTTCCGGAAGAATTCCTCCACATTCCGACCCATGGAACGATTCAGTATCATCCTTCCCTGTTGCCATTGCATCGGGGGCCCAGTTCGATCAACTGGCCGATTATCATGGGCTCCAAGAAGACGGGGTTGAGCATTTTCTGGCCGGATAACGGGCTCGACACCGGCCCCATCCTGCTGCAGAAGGAAGTGGACATCGGGGACGACGACACCCTGGGCAGCATCTATTTCGACAAGCTGTTCCCGATGGGCGTGGACGCGATGCTGGAAGGCGTGGATTTGGTCCGTGATGGCAAGGCGCCAAGCATCGTGCAGGATGAGTCCAGGAAAACCTATGAAAGCTGGTGTAAGGTCGAGGACGTTGAAGTCGATTGGAGCAAACCGGTTAACGAAACCTATAATCTGATCCGCGGCGCCAATCCGCAACCGGGCGCCTGGACCAAATCGAATGACGTTACCGTTCAAATATTCGACTGCGTTAAAGGCGGCGCCACCGACGGGGCGCCGGGTGAAATCACGGCGATTTCCGATGATAGCGTGACCGTGGCGGTGAATGGCGGTTCGATTGTCCTCTCGCGGGTGCGCCCGGCAGGCGACAAGAAAATCACCGCCGTCGATTGGGTGAAAAGCGCGGGCCTGACGGTTGGAAGTGTGTTGGGGTCTTAAATACGCGCTTGGCGGTGTGAGTTCGGGGATATCGACCGGATTATTGCAACACTTTCATCGCTCAGACTGGGTTCGACATCGTTTTTGTTCGTAATGCGGTCTTACAGGAAGGCCTTGCTGTCTTCGGAAATTCTGGTTGTGCTGATTCCAACTGCTGACCATGACTGCAACTGTCTTGTTGAGGGCATCAAAGCTATTTCTTGCAGCCGGGCGGTAGGGCTGGATAGGGCTTTAATCCTGCCATAAAGCGCCTGGGAAAATATTCATTTCCATCTTTGAAATCTAGAGTTCCAGGACCGATAAATCGATTGCCAGAGACATTGATTTTCGTATTCCTGTGATGCTGAATGAGGAAATACCGACCTTTCCTGTGGTCGTTGATAACGATATTGTTTTTGAAAATCAGGTTCTGTTCAGGATTACGCCGTTTTGGGTTTTTCGATTCAACAGCAAAAGAGATAATGTTGTAATTGACGCTTTTAGGGCCTTGCTCGATGATATTGTCGCGAACAGTCGCATGACCGCCTTGGGGCAAGTCGATTTCAAATGAGCTGTTGCTGTCCAGGCTGGCGATTACGTTGCAAGTAATGATCGTTCGTTTGGCGCGGCTTTTGACGCAGTTTGCCTGGTCGACGCAGCCATGGACGTAGCTTCGCCGCAGGGTAAATAATTCGGCGACATTAATGTACATAGGATGCGCCTGGCCTTTGCGGCCTAAGCGGGCAAATTCACTATCCTCGATCAATATTACATCGTTCGGTTTTATGCCCCCGCCGAGGATGCCTTCCTCGCCATCGTGGAAATAACTGTTACGAATTATCAGCCCTGCGCCTTCGTGGCGGATACCGGCGCCATTTTCACTAGGAACGCGCATTCCGGAAAATTCTATATTCTCGATAATTATATTGCGGCCTTTCGTAACCCAGATGCCTTTGCCCTGACACATCTTGTCCTTAACGTGGGCGCGGCCACCGACACCGCGAATCGTAATATTACTCGCCTTCCAGACCGCGCAGTCGACATAGACGCCGGCATCAATCTCGATTGTGTCGTGGTCCCTTGCTTCCTGCGCCGCCTGGCTTGGCGTTTTATATATTCGGGTCGGGCCGACACTTAGCGTTTGTGGTCCTGCTGCATCCGCGCGTGTCTTATTCCGCATTTGTTTTTTTGTCGTTGTTTTGTTTTTTGGTTTGACCTTGGGTGGGGGCGTAGCTTTGGCGTTTCCTGAGGGCAGAATTTTCAGGCCTTGCAAATTTCCCTTTAGCCCGCATTTCCCAAGTAAAAGGGAGAAGTCACTCCTCTGACGACAATTAATGTGTTATATTGCAGC
>JABJJH010000152.1 GCA_018660965.1 Rhodospirillaceae bacterium
ATATTTGATAACTTCGCTGGTCAGCACGTCTTCCTTGCTCGCCGCCGCTTCCTGGCCGATATGATCCTCAAGGTCGCTGGCGGTCCCGACGATGGTGTAAGCGAGCAAATGCGGCAAATGCGAGGTAATCGCCAGAACCCGGTCGTGATGCTTGGGATCCATTATCTCCACGTCGCTGCCGACGCTTCGCCACAGTTCGGCTACGGCGTCAACCGCGTCCTCGTTGGCGCCCGGCGGCGGCGTCAAAATGCAATACCGGCCTTCGAACAGTTCGGGAAATCCGGATTCCGGGCCGGAATGCTCCGTCCCCGCGACGGGGTGGCCCGGCACCAGATGCACGCCATCAGGCAGCAACGGTCCAACATCGCGGATAACCGCCATCTTGACCGAACCCACATCGGTGACGATGGCGCCCGATTTCAGCGTGGGCGCGATCAGCGCCGCGACATCTGCGATAACGCCAACGGGGGTGCAGATGACGATCAAATCGGCGTTGGCGACAGCTTCAACCGGATCGACCGAGGCGCTGTCAACAAATCCTATTTCCAGCGCCTTGGCGCAGGTGTCTTCGGTTCGCGCGCTGCCTGCGACATGGCCCGCAAGGCCGTCGCGTTTCATGGCGTGGCCCAGCGACGATCCGATCAAACCGAGCCCGATCAGGGCGACGCGATCAAATAACGGCTTGTTGCTCATACGTTATTGTCCTGGATTATCCTGGAAATTTTTCAGTGACGCCGCGACGCGTTTGTTTTCGTCTTCCAACCCAATCGTGATCCGCAGACATTCCGGCAGGCCGTAGCCCCCCATGGCGCGCACGACGACGCCGTCTTGCGCCAAGGCGGCGTTGGCGGCGTCGGCCGTCTCCGGATCATCGAAGCGCACGAGAATGAAATTGCCAACCGAGGGATGCACCGTCAGGCCGATATCGGTCAACGCCTGGGTCAACCACGGCAACCATTTGTCGTTATGCGCACGACCCTGGTCAGTATGGGCGACATCGCGAATGGCGGCCAACCCCGCCGCCTGCGTCGCCGCGCCGACGTTGAACGGCCCGCGCACCCGGTTCAACACGCCGGCGATATCCGGGGGGCAATACGCCCATCCCAACCGCAACGCGGCCAACCCGAAAATCTTGGAAAATGTTCGCAGCATGACGACATTATCGCCCGCCTCGACCATTTCGCCGCCCGCCGCGTAGTCATTGCGAGAGACATATTCCGCATAGGCCGAATCGACCACCAGCACGATATCGTCGCGCAACCCCGCGCGCAGGCGGCGCATTTCATCGCTGGAGATATAACTGCCGGTGGGGTTGTTCGGATTGGCGATGAACGCCATGCGTGTCCGGTCCGTGACCATCGACAACATTGCATCGACATCGGTGGTGTAATTGGCTTCCGGCGCGGCGACAGGGGTCGCGCCCACCGATAGCGCCGATATGGGATACATCAGAAAGCCGTGACGACTGTGCAGAACTTCGTCGCCCGGTCCCGCATAAGACCGGATCAGCAGCGCGATCAATTCATCCGATCCGGCGCCGCAAACGATGTTCGCAGGATCGCACCCGAACCGTTCGCCAATGGCCGCGCGCAATTCACCCGCGTCGCCGTCGGGATACCGGTGCAGTTCGCCTGCGAAATCCGTATAGGCCTTGACGGCGTCAGGGCTGGGACCGATGGGCGTTTCGTTCGCCGACAACACCACGACATCGGATACGCCCTCGACTGTGTGGCCGCCGCCGACATAAGGCTTGATCGACAATATGCCGGGGCGTGGAACCGGTCCCGCCATTACGAGTCCTCCACCAGGATGTCTCCGGCTGGCGCGGCGTACACGCCGATGAGGCAAGCGTCGGCAAGAGCCGCGAGCCGATCATCGGCGACGGTTAGAAATCCGTCGACTTCCGCCAGGTAATGGGCATCGCCGTCGGACGCAAGGCATTGGCCCGCAAACCCGGCGGTGGCCAGCGCCGCTATAGCAGCGGCGTTATCGTTGGCGGTAAAACAAACAAGCGAGCGGTCATCGCCACTGGAATCAGGCGTGACGCACGCAATTGCATAGGCGTCGCCGGCGCCTGATTTCGCATTGCTGCCCAGGGCGAAAGGAAGGGAAGACACGACGCACGGTCGGTCCTTGTCACACAACAGCCGCCACCACGAATCGTCTCCTGTTGCCGGTGTTGGTAAAACACCCACGGCGTCCCGGCCCGACGACACCCGTTCGATAATCGCCGCGGCGTCATCGGAACAGGTCATCGGAACATGACTGCCGAAATGATCGCGCGCCAGATCCCAACAGCGTTGATTATCCTGCGACGCGTACACCACGACCGGCAACGGCGCCTGCATGGAGGCGTATGCGGGGATCATCTCGCGCCAGATCCGCAGCACCGATTGTCTCGGAAACAGGCCTTCGTGACGCGCCAAAAGCTTGCGCAGCACCATGGCTTCCCGTCCCGGTGCGAAGACGGCGGTGTTGGTGCGCCCTTTCGCCCGACCTACATTCTCGACGACCTCCGCGCGCCGCATGAGCAACCCATGCAACTTGGTGTCGATCTCGTCGATCTCGCGACGCAAGGCGTCGAGGGCGTCGTTATTACCGGTCATGTCAAGTTTAGCGGTTGTTTTCAGGTCCCCGCGCCCCGCACGGGACGCGGCGAATACTAGTAGTGCGCGACGACCCATAAATCAAAGAAAACATTGACACCATCACCGCTTAAAACCTAGTTATGCCCCTCTCAATTGATCGTAGGATGGCGTTCAACCCCGCCTCGGGCGCACGAGGCGATTCAAGTCATATGGGAACAGGCGATGGACAACCACGCCACACAGGCAAACGCGGCGCGCCGCGAAGACCCGGCGAAACGCATTGAATTGGGCGTGGTGGAAAAACTGCGCCTTGATTGCGGCGTTTCCCTGGGACCCTTCACTACAGCGTACCAGACCTATGGCGCGCTGAACGCGGACAAATCCAACGCTGTCCTGATTTGCCATGCCTTGACCGGCGACCATTACGTAGCGGACGACGTCCACCCGGTCACAGGAAAACAGGGCTGGTGGGACCAGATGGTCGGGCCGGGCAAACCCATCGACACCAACCGCTTTTTCGTCATCTGCGCCAATGTCCTGGGCGGTTGCCTGGGCACCACGGGGCCAAAAGACATCGACCCGGAAACCGGCAAGCCCTATGGCCTGTCCTTTCCGGTCATCACCATCGGCGAT
>JABJJH010000151.1 GCA_018660965.1 Rhodospirillaceae bacterium
CCGCCGCCGTACCGATGAGCGCGTGGGTTGATATGAAACAATCCGGTGAAAGCTTCGTCACCAAGGCCGATATTGATCCGGTCATCTGCAAGATCTATCTGGACCGCATGGCGGAGTCTTACCTGAATGGCGCCGATCCAGAAACGCCGCTGGCGTCGCCTTTATACGGTGATTTGTCCGGGTTGCCGCCGCTGCTGCTGCAGGTCGGCACGGCGGAAACACTGATGGACGACAGCCGCATGTTCGCCGAACGCGCCACGGCGGCCGGCGTCGATGTAACCCTGGAGCCCTGGGAGGACATGATCCATGGCTGGCACGGCAGCCCGCACATCCTGCCGGAAGCGCGCGAGGCCATCGCCAGTCTCGGCGCGTTCTTCAAGCGCGTGGTTGGATAAGCGTCTGGATACGCGCCCGCCCGGTTCGTCAATCGCGTGCAGCGCGGCGTAGAGCGCGCCGGTGCGCTCCCCTAAAACCGAATGAATTAAGTATTGTGTCCCCAGAACTCGGTGTCCCCAGAACTCGCAGAACTCGATTGTGTCCCCAGAACTCGAGGAATGTTAGGAAATGAGGATTGGATCACCGTAACTCAAGGAAATATAGGAGGATGATCTTGTGCCAAATTTATTTATGATTTGTTATGTTTGATTGTTTAATTTTTAACAACTCCGATTTCAACACCTTATAATTTTCGCTCAAAAATACTTCAAATTTTCGATGCCATTGATTTATATCATTCTCCAGAAATTCCTCAGAATCAATTTTTGTCAATGTAATCGATGGGCCTTCCGCCAGCAATTTTCCATGGTCACAGCAAATATCCGATTCAATTAGATATGCGCCATTTTCATTCTTAACATCAACTATAATAGAGACTCCATCTTCTCCTAATGAAAATTCTAAATATGTACGCAAAGGAAATATTTCATTTTTACTATTCCCTATGAAATGCGATATTCCGTCGCACAAAGAAAGTGTGGGACAAATTAAGGGCTCCAAAGAATTTTGAACTCTTATCCGTAATTTATCAATTGACTTATCAATCACGTGATTCATTCCGTTGAATTACAGGGACACAATACTCAATGCCTATTGAGTATTGTGTCCCTTAAATTCTCATCACCCACAATCTCACCTTGATTCACAATCCATTCACCCAGTAATTTTGCCTCTGTCGGCTTCAATGGTGTATTCAATTCACTATCCGAAAATTATGAAATTACGGTAACACAAATTACGGTGACACAATACTTATTTAGACGTCAATTAGTCTCGAGTCCTCGAGATTTACAGTCCTGGTTCCTTCTTCAATCGAGTGGTTGGATAAGCCTCTGGATTTCCGGCAACCCGCCCGGTTCATCGATTACGCGCAGCGCGTCGTATAGCGCGCCGGTGCGATCCCCCAGGACCGGTTCGACCATCCCGTCGAATTTGGTTTTTAAATCAATCCATGACAATGGGTTTTCCGGGTTGCCGCGCGAGCGTTCGACCGTGGCGCGCAGAACCTCGCCATCCGTTAGTTCGATTTCCAGAACCGATCCATAACGGCCCACCGTGGAATCCGGCGACAGTTCGACCTTGCCCATGATGTCCTGCACCTTGGGGTCCGCAAGCCGTTCGGCGGAAAAGTCGCCGGGCAGGACGGGGTAGCCGTTGAGCGCCAGCGCGATGCAGAACGCGACGCTGAATTTCCCTTCCAGATGCGTCGTGGGCAGGGGGCGCCCGACCAGCCGCGTGCTGATTTCCGCCACCCGGCAACGGATTTGCGCGACAGGCCGTCCCGCCCAACCGTCACGCAAGTCCCGCGCGGCGTCGATATGGCCGTGGATCAGCTTGCCGCAGGCGTAGGGCTTGAAGGAATTGTCGAACAGGCTCTCGCCGGGGCTGAAGGCGACGTCATCGAACTGTGCGGTTGCGGTTTGAACGAAGGCGTTGGCGAACCCGCCGGGCGCTTCGAACACATCGCGCGCCGCGACGAACCCGCGCGCGGCCAGCTCCGCGGCGTGCACCCCGTCCATCGCGGCCTTGCCCGAATGCAGCGGCTTGGCCATGGTGCCGAAGGACGCGGTCAGTCCGCCGCCCATGGTCGCGGCGGTGGCGAGCGCATTCACGATCTGGTCGCGGTCGCATCCCATCAATACGGCGGTCGCGGCGGCGGCGGACAATCGTCCGAAAACCCCGGTGGGGTGAAAGCCCGCGCCCTGCATCAGATTGCCAAAGCCGTTTTCGCCGCCCATGACATCGCCGACCATCACGTCGCCCAGTACGGCGGAAATTTCGTATCCGGCGATAAAGGCCCCCAACGCCGCCGCGCCGTCGAGGCCGCGATGCTCGGCGACGGCGAGGGTTGCAGCCCAACTCGGCGAGCTTAGATGGCTGGGGGCGTGACCGCGCGTGTCATCGAAATCGAGCGCATGGCCCATGGTGGCGTTGGCCAGCGCTGCCAGCGCCGGGGTGGTTTGTTCGCCAATTAGGATACGCGCCTTGCCTGTCGCGCCCCAGGCCAGTGCGGATTGGACGACCGTTCGCGACACCGGTTCGCCGGACGCGCCGATGGCCACGCCCATCCAGTCAACGAGACACCGCTTGGCCTGATCGATCACATCGGGGGCGTGGCGCCGGGTTCCTGTTGCCGCGATGAAATCTGCGGCGCGTTCGGCCAATGTGTCGGTCATGTCGTTTATTCCTGTGAGTCCCGTTCGAGTTCCCGGCGCGCCTCGTTCAGGCGTCCGGTCATATAGTCGGCGAAGGATCGCCCGAATTCCACGCAAAAGCAGGATTCGCCCAGCCGCAGCAGAATAATTTCAACGCTGTCGAACAGGGTTCGCGTGCATCCGCCGATGGCGAGGTCGCGAAGGTTCAGCGGGCACCCCATGTGGAGAGCGTCGATTGCCGCCGGCCCGTCGAGGATCAGTCCTTCGTAACGGTGACTGACATCGACAAGGGAATGAGGCGCGGACAAGGATTGCGCGCGTTCTTCGAGCGCCGCTTTCCCGGCGGTGGGCAGAAGCAGCACCCATTCGTCGGGACCGAGGCAAATCGCGCGAAGCGATTTGTCGCCGCCGGACTGGCCGATCCTGCCGGGCAGGGGCGCGCCGATTAAATCTTTGGCGCGCGCGGCGTCCACGGCGTTGATACGCAAACTCAAGCGCGCCTGATCCTGGATCGGGGTAAGGCTCAGCGCATCAGCCATTCAATCGCTCCCCATCGGGGTCGATGAAGACCGGATCGACGACAGTGACGGCATGGGCCAGATGGGGCATGGGCGAAACCAATTCGGCGCCTTTGCGGTCCCGACCGCCTTCGATCATGGCCAACGCGATGGATCGTTGCAGCGCGTCGCTCCAATAGGACGAGGTGACATGCCCGATGGACCGTGTATTCGGCGCCTCGGTAATCTGGGCGCCTTCGTCCAGAACGATGTTTGGATTGTTGGTGAGCAGTCCGACGAGTTGTTTTCGGTTCGACAGGGTCATATCCGGGCGGGCGAGGGATCGCTTGCCGACGAAGTCGGGTTTGACCTTGGAGATCGCCCAGCCCATGCCTGCGTCTTCGGGGATCACCGTGCCGTCGGTTTCCTGACCGACGATGATGTAGCCTTTTTCCGCGCGCAACACATGCACCGCTTCGGTTCCATAGACGACCGCGCCAAACGCGTCGCCCGCCGCCGTCAGTTGTTCCCACACATTGAGCGCGTCACCGGTGGGCACGTTGACCTCGTAACCCAATTCGCCGGTGAAGCTGACCCGAAAAACGCGCGCAGGGACGCCGCACACTATTCCTGTGCGCACGGCCATATGGGGAAACGCGTCATTGTCAAAATCGATATCCTCGGTCAATGGCGCCAGGGCAGCGCGGGCGTTCGGCCCATTGAGCGCGATAACCGCCCAGTGTTCGGTCGTGGAGGTCAGCCAGACCTGTAAATCCGGCCATTCGGTTTGCAGATAGTCTTCCATCATCGACAACACATGCGCGGCGCCGCCGGTGGTCGTGGTTACGTGGAAGCGGTCATCGGCCAATCGTGCGACGACGCCGTCATCCATGATAAATCCGTTTTCGCCGAGCATCAGGGCGTACCTGCATCGGCCCGACGCAAGGTTGGCGAGGTTGTTGGTGTAGAGGCGGTTGAGAAATTCCCCCGCATCTGGACCGACCACTTCGATCTTGCCCAGCGTCGAGCCGTCGAACAGGCCGAGCGATTGACGGGTGATCCGGCATTCCCGCGCCACGGCATTGCGCATGTCTTCGCCCGGCGCCGGGAAGTAGCGCGCGCGGCGCCATTGCCCGACCGGTTCGAACACCGCACCGCGATCCGCCGCCCAGGCGTCGATCGGGGTCTTGCGCAACACGTCGAAATTTTCACCGCGCCGATGTCCCGCCAGCGCGCCGAAGGTGACGGGCGTGTAAGGCGGACGGAAGGTCGTCAGGCCGATGTCGGGAACGGATAGGCCCGCCGCGTCGGCGGCGATGGCGAGCGCGTTGATATTGGCGAGCTTGCCTTGATCGGTCGCCATGCCATTCGTGGTGTAGCGTTTGATGTGTTCGATGGAATGGAAGCCTTCGCGCACCGCGAGGCGAATATCGTTGGCGGTGACGTCGTTTTGAAAGTCGACGAAGGTCTTGCCGCGTTGGTTGTTATGGGAGGGCGCAAGTGGCGCGGCCTCCAGGTCGCCGTTACACGCCCCGATGCATTGGATGTGGGGAAGCGGCGTGGTCCCGTCTGGTATAAATGCGCCGATGTCGTCGCGCCACGTCACGGCGCCGCCCGCTTGTGAATACAGATGGATTGACGGGGTCCAGCCGCCGCTCATCAGCACCGCGTCGCAGGCGATAGCGCGCGCGACGCCACCGGCGCCGGGGTGGACACGGAGTCCCGAGACGCGCCGCGCGCCCGTTGCGCCAATCGCTGTATAACCGGTGAGTATTTCAACGCCGAGCGCCTGTGCGCGTTTCTTTAAAGCCGGGTCCACGGTGGTTCGCATATCGACGATGGCGGCGACCGACACGCCTTGGCTGGCAAGATCAAATGAAGCTTCGTAGGCCGAGTTGTTGTTGGTGACGACGACGGCGCGGTGGCCGACTTTCACCCCGTAGCGGTTGAGATAGACACGCGCGGCGCTGGCGAGCATGATTCCGGGGCGGTCGTTGTCTGGAAACATCAGGGGGCGTTCAATGGCGCCGGTCGCCAGCACCACTTGTTTGGCTCGCACCCGCCACAGCCGTTCACGCGGGCCCGCAGCGCCGGTTGGCGCGCGATGGTCGCTCAGGCGCTGGACCAGTCCCAGAAAATTCTGATGGTAAAAACCAAACGCCGCCGTTCGGGACAGGAAGGTGACGTTGTCGCGCGCCTTCAACGCGGCTGTCATGACGTCGAGTTCGTCCCAGTCGGGCGCGTCCAGCAAGCCGCCGCCCGGTTCGGACTGTTCGTCGACCAGCAGGACCCGCGCGCCGTCATCGGAGGCCGCCATCGCCGCCGCCAACCCCGCCGGACCCGCGCCGACGATCAACACGTCGCAATGGGCGTAGCGGCTGGTGTAGGAATCCGGATCGGCAAGTTCGGGCGCGCGGCCCAGACCCGCCATACGGCGGATCGCCGGTTCGTAGAGAGCCTTCCAGAAGGATTTGGGCCACATGAAGGTCTTGTAATAGAAGCCCGCCGACAGGATCGGGGCGGCGAACTGGCTGAGCGCCCCTATGTCGAAGCGCAGGGACGGCCAGTGGTTTTGACTGACCGCCGTCAAACCATCGTATAATTCCGTGGTCGTCATGCGGGCGTTGGGTGTGTGGCGTCCGGCGCCCTGGCCGGTTTTTGGGCCGATCCCGGCCAACGCGTTGGGGTCTTCCGGTCCCGCCGCGATGATCCCGCGCGGACGGTGATACTTGAACGACCGGCCCACCATATGAACGCCGTTGGCGAGCAGCGCAGAGGCGAGCGTATCGCCCTGCACACCCTCGAATGGTTTCCCATCGAAGGTGAAGCGAACCGGCGCCGACCGGTCGATACGCCCGCCCGTCCTGGTTCGAAACGAACTCATTCGGTTTCATCCCCTACCGGCGGGCGCGGCTGCCCCGCCTTATAGGTTGTCGCAATGTGGTCGCTAACAGTGTCGCGAACGGCGTTGAAGTAACGCCCGCACCCATGCGCATGGCGCCATCGTTCGCCGTGGCTCCCTCGGGGGTTGGCGCGGTGATACAAAAACGCTTCCCATTCGGCGTCGCTAACGGCATGCGGGTCCGGTGGGCGGACGAGGTGCGCTTCACCGGCGTAGGCGAATTCGACCTCCGGCCGGTCCTGTTCGCAATAGGGGCATCGAATTAAAAGCATGGCGTCCCGGTCAGTGCGTGACGGCGGCGGCGGCCGCTTCGTCGATCAAGCGACCGGTTCGGAAGCGGTCCAGGTTGAACGGCGCGTTAATTGGATGAGGCTCGTCCTTTGCGATGGTCCAGGCGAGCAAATGCCCGGACCCCGGCGTCGCCTTGAATCCGCCGGTGCCCCAACCGCAGTTGAGGTAGAGACCGGGGACGGGCGTCTTGCCGAGGATTGGCGAACGGTCCGGCGTCACGTCCACGATACCGCCCCAATTGCGCAGCATCTTCAAGCGCCGGAATTCCGGAAACAGTTCACAGACCGCCGCCACCGTGTCCTCCACGATATGAAGCGCGCCGCGCTGGCTGTAGGAAACATATTGGTCCGTACCCGCGCCGATGACCATCTCGCCCTTGTCCGACTGACTGATATAGGCGTGGACGGTGTTCGATATGACGACGCAGGGCAGGGCCGGTTTAACCGGTTCCGACACGAACGCTTGCAGCGGGAAGCTTTCCAGCGGCAAGCGAACCCCGGCCATGTCCATCAGCACCGATGAATGTCCGGCGGTGGACACGGCGACCTTTGGCGTGGCGATGAACCCGTTGGCGGTGTCGACCCCGGTGACCGCGCCGTCGGGGCTGCGGCGGATTCCGGTCACGGCGCAATTTTCGATGATATCGACGCCCCGCGCCGCCGCCGCGCGGGCGAATCCCCAGGCGACCGCGTCGTGCCGGGCGACGCCGCCGCGTCGTTGCAGTGCAGCGCCCAGCACGGGATAACGCGCGCCTGCGTCGATATTGAGCGGCGGGCAATACGCCTTGGCCTGTTCCGGCGTCAGCCATTCATTATCGACGCCGTTCAAGCGGTTGGCGTGGATATGGCGCATGCTTACCTGAACATCGTGGACGTTGTGCGCCAGCATCATGACGCCGCGCGGCGAGAACATGACGTTGTAATTCAGGTCCTGACTCAATCCTTCCCATAGGCAAAGCGCGTGGTCGTAAATCGCGGCGCTTTGGTCATAGAGGTAGTTGGATCGAATGATGGTCGTGTTGCGTCCGGTGTTGCCGCCGCCAAGCCAACCTTTGTCGAGTACCGCGACATTGGCGATTCCGTGTTCCTTGGCGAGGTAATAGGCTGCCGCCAGCCCGTGCCCACCGGCGCCGACGATAATCGCATCGTAGCGCGGTTTCGGGTCCGGCTTTGGCCATTGCGGTCGCCAGTTCTGATCGGCGCCGAGCGCGTTGCGAAAAAGCGAGGCGATGGAGAACCGCGTCATGTTTCGTTCCAGTCGCCCTCAGCCCCAGACTTCGCTCAACAGCCCAAGCCAGTTTTCGCCCAGCACCTTGCGAATTTTAGCCTCATTCCATCCGGCGCGCACCATGGCCGCCGTCAGGTTTGGAAATTCACCAATGGTGCGAATGCCCTCGGGGTTCGTGATTTCGCCAAAGTCGGTCAGCTTGCGGCCATCGCCCTTGTCGTGGGTGATCCATTCGAAAAACGATTGTTCGTGATCCTGGGTGAAGTCGGTGCCGATACCGACCGCGTCTTCCCCGGCGATGTTGATGACGTAATCCATGGCGGCGACGTAATCGTCCACGGTGGATTCAGGACCGCGCGGCAGGAAGGGTGGAAACATGGTGACGCCGACGAAGCCGCCATGATCTGCGATGAATTTCAAATCTTCGTCCGGTTTGTTGCGGGGATGCGCCTTCAACCCCGATGGCAGGCAATGAGTGTAGGCGACGGGCTTTGCCGACGCGGTGATCGCGTCGCGCGAGGTCTTGGCGCCGACATGGCTCAGATCGCAGAGCATGCCGACGCGGTTCATTTCCGCCAGCACGTCATGGCCAAAGTCGCTGAGACCGGAATCATTACTCTCGTAACAGCCCGCGCCGACGAAATTTTGCGTGTTGTAGGCAAGCTGGACGATGCCCACGCCGACATCCTTGAAATGTTGGACATTGCCGATCCGGTCTTCGAAGGCCGAAGTGTTCTGAAAGCCGAGGACGATGGCGGTTTTGTCGGCGGATTTGGCGGCGCGAATATCCGCGACCGTGCGGGCCTTGATGACAAGGTTTCCATGGTCGCGGAAAAATCCGTTCCACTGGGCGATGTTCTGCATCGTGTCGGCGAAATTTTCCCAGACGCAACACGTGCAATTCGCGCCGCTCAAACCGCCGCGCCGCATATCCGAAAGAATATCGGGGCTCCAATTTGCGACGATCAATCCATCGAAGACGATGGCGTCACGGTGCAGAACGATGGCGTCGATATCGGTCATGGTGGCTTGGTTCCCGGTCTGGTTTTCAGCGCGGCGGCAGTTCTTCATCCTCGCTCGAAACGAGGGTCGCGCGCCAGTGTGAATTCGGGGGAGACATAGGGAATTGGACAGCCGGTGGCCCCAGGATTCCCTGTTAAGGTTAATGAAATGTAAATAATTGTAAACATTACATAAGTACAGGTTTAAATATATTATTTAGGGAAATGTTAATGATTAGAATATATGTTCCTAAATGAGAGTTAATCAGGTTCTATATTATAACGACGGCATAAATTATTTTTATAGTTACTTTCGTTAATGAGTATTACACAAAGTAAGTCGTGTTAAGGATGAAATTATACTTCAACTACGTAAGGAGTGCCCAATGCGCCCTTTATTAATTCTAGCGACGATACTTATTGCAGGTTTCGCTGTTCCAGCTCACGCGCAAATGCCTTGTATGGATCGCCAGAAACTCGTGACCAACTTAGGCGCAAAGTACAGCGAAACAAAACAAGGTTGGGGAATCGGCTCGAATCAATATTTGTACGAGGTGTTTTCGTCGCCGAATGGAACGTGGACGTTCATCGTCACCGCGCCGGGCGGGCCAACTTGTCTGGTGATGTCCGGGCAAAATTGGGACGGAAGCCGCGAGCCTAACCAGCCAAAGAACGCTGCCCAGACGCTCGACCCCATGTAGGCGCCGCCTGGAGACAGGTGAACCGGTGAATGTTCAGGGTTGGTCACGGTCTTGCGATGAATGCGCGCGCCGCTCCCGCAGCCACCCGGACCGGTAACCGCGTAGATATTGCGGTGGATAATCGACTTCCTGACCTAATACAGCGGCGGCATGCCAGGGCCAGTGCGGGTCAGAGAGAAACGCCCGCGCCAAAGCAATCATATCGGCGTCTCCGTTGGCGATAACGCGGTTGGCGTGATTGGGATCGTGGATCATACCCATGGCCATGACGGGCAGCCCGGACGCCGCGCGGATCTTCGAAGCGAGCGGGACTTGATGGCCTTCGCCCAAGGGAATGTCCTGATCCAGCGACAACCCGCGACTCGACACCGCGATATAATCGCACCCCAAATCCTTCAACGACCGGGCCAGGACGATTGTGTCTTCCGGCGTCCAGCTGCCGTCGATCCAGTCCGTCGCCGACACCCGAACGCCCATGGGCTTGTCGTCGGGCCAGATGTCGCGCATGGCGGCGAACACCGACAGGGGAAACCGCATTCGACCGTCCAGGTCGCCGCCACAGGAATCGTCGCGGTGGTTGCTGAGCGGCGACAGGAATTCATGCAGCAAGTAGCCATGCGCCATCACCAGTTCAACAAGGTCGAAACCGATGCGCGAAGCGCGCACGACCGCGTCGACATGGGCTTGGCGAACCCGGTTCATCCCTGAATCGTCCAAGGGGGTCGGTCGGGGCCAGCCTTCCGCACGCGGTAGGCCTGAACACCCAATAGTTTCCCAGGCGTCAACGGTAAGCGGCGCCGCGCGGCCTTCCCACGGCAGGCGGGTCGATCCCTTGCGGCCCGCATGAGAAAGCTGGACGCCCAGCTTGGCCGACCCGTTCGCCCGGCAAAATTGAACGACGCGGCCAAGGGCGTTTTCGTTGGCGTCGGAATACAGGCCCAGGCAGCCATGGGTGATGCGGCCAATGGGTTCCACATGGGCGGATTCGGTTATCACCAGTCCGGCGCCCGATGTGGCGAATTGGCCAAGGTGCATCAAATGCCAGTCACCGGCGTCGCCGTCCACCGCGCTGTACTGGCACATCGGCCCCACGGCGATGCGGTTGTCCACCGTCACGCCGCGAAGCGCGAGCGGGGAGAAGAGAGGGGCGTTCATCCCGTGCGCCGTCAGGTCAGGTTTGGCGCTGTATCGGAGAACTTCACTTCCGCTTCATAGGCCGCCGCCGCGCGATACAGGCTTGCTTCGGCGAAGGGGCGTCCGACAAGCTGGAACGACGCAGGCAAACCGTTTTCGGTGAACCCGGCGGGGACCGCCAAGGCGGGGAGGCCCAGATAGTTGAACGGGCGGGTGCAGTGGGTCATGCTTTCAATCAACGCCGGGAAGCCTTGCGAATCCTTGACGTCGGTGACCTCGATGGATGGTATCGGCATGGCGATGGTCGGGACGTGCAATACGTCGGCGTTGGCGAACACCGCATCGATGAACCGCTTGGAAATTTGCGCGCGAAGCTGCAAGGCCTTGACGTAATGGACCCCCGACATGGCGAGACCGGGCTCAAGCCGTGCGCGCACCTGGGCGCCGTAATCCTGGGGCCGGTCGCGCAACCAGGCGCCATGCAGGGTCGCTGCTTCCGGACCGCGCAGCACGGTCGCCAGGGTGTTGATCTCCTCGTGATCGGTCACCGCGACTTCCACGATGGTCGCGCCCATCGCCTCGAATTTTTTCTGGCTGGCGGTCATCAGGTCGCGGATGTCCGCAGTTGCGTCGTCGTTGTAATAGTTTTTGGGAATTGCGATGCGCAGCCCCTTGATGTCGGGGTTTTGTGTCGCCGCTTCGTAATCGCCGACCGGCATGGACGCCGCCGTCGGGTCCTTCGCGTCGGCCCCGGCGATGAGTTGCAGCATCCGGGCGTTGTCGCGAACGGTGCGGGTCAACGGCCCGACATTGTCGAGTGAGAACGACAGCCCCATGACGCCAAAGCGGCTGACCCGGGTTTGCGTCGGCTTCATGCCGACCAGTCCGCAACACGCGGCGGGCAATCGCACGGACCCGCCAGTGTCTGAACCCAGCGCGCCGAACACCAGCCTGCCGCCAACCGATGAGCCCGACCCGCTGGACGATCCGCCGGTAACGTGATCCGGGTTCCAGGGGTTGCGGCAATGTCCCCAATGCTCGTTATGGCCAAACGGGCCGACGGCGAATTCCGACATGTTCAACCCGCCCATATGCACCGCGCCGGCGTCGGCGAGTCGGGAAATGACCGTCGCCGTCACGTCGGGCTTGAAATCCTTGCGGATTTTCGACCCGCAGGTCGATACCCTGCCCTTGCGGTAGTACATATCCTTGTGCGCCAACGGAACGCCGTGCAAGGGACCCAACGCGTCGCCCCGCGCCTGCGCCGCGTCGGCCAGATCGGCTTCGGCGAGCGCGCCTTCGGGATCGAGTGAAATGAAACAATTCAAGGTTGGTTGCAGGGCCTCGGCGCGCGCGATGCAGGCCTGGGTCAGTTCCCGCGCGGAAATTTGTTTCGCGGCCACGGCCTCGGCGGCCTCGATAAGGCTCATATGTGTCAGGTCAGTCATCGCGGGACTCCTCGGCCAACATGCGGTCGAAATTCGATGGCTCCGTATCGAAGAACGAATCCTTGGCGTATTCGTTGAAGGTTTCGGCGTGCAGATTGACCATTGCGACCAACCGGTCGGCCCCGCCATCATCGAGTCGGGCTTCGTGCCAGCGCAGAACAAGCTCCTGCAACAATTCTCGGTTCATGAATGGTTGTGTCATGGCGCCGTACTCCCCAATTATACGTGTTCTAATCTCTAAATCGGTTATCATTCTGCCAACCCCATGGGAAAAGAACAATTGCGGGGAGAGGGAAATCCGTCATGCCGAAGGTTTTAAGCGAGGACGCCGTTACGCAATACCGGCGTGATGGCTATTTCCACCCGGTCGATATTCTGGACGAAACGGCGGTCGCCGCAAACCGTGCGCACCTGGAAACTTTTGAGGCGGGGCAGGGCCACCCGTTGAAGGGCGGGCAGCGCAACAAGTCTCATCTGTTGTTCCGCTGGGTCGACGATCTGATGCGGACGCCGCGCATTCTGGATGCGGTGGAGGATTTGATCGGTCCCGATATCCTGTGCTGGAACACGCTGTTCTGGATCAAGGAAGCGGGCAGCGAAAGCTTCGTGTCGTGGCATCAGGATTACAATTACTGGGGCCTCGATTCCGAAGATCTGGTGACCGTGTGGCTGGCGCTGTCGCCCGCTGCGGTGGAAAGCGGATGCATGCGCGTCCTGCCCGGCAGCCACAAGCGCGGGTCGATGCCGCATGATGATAAATTCAACGACGACAACATGTTGACGCGCGGGCAGGAAATTTCCAAAGGCGTCGATGAAGACAAGGCGGTTTTCATGCCGTTGAAACCGGGACAGGCGTCGTTCCATAATGTTCAGATCGCGCACGCTTCGGGGCCGAACCTTGGCGCGGATCGGCGCATCGGCCTGTCATTGCATTACCTGCCGACCCACGCGCAACAAACCGTGGGGGACTGGGACAGCGCCGCCCTTGTCCGGGGCGAAGATACCTATGGTCACTTCACGCCCGCGCCGCGCCCGAAACAGGATATGGACCCGGACGCGGTGGCGTTTCATGAACGCGCAAGCGGGGCGGTGCGCGACATTTTGTTCAAGGACGCCGACAAGGTGCGCCCCACGCTTTAACTTGATCGCGCAACTAGCCTGATAGGGAGTTTCGGAAAATGCGATTTGCGGTGATTGGCGTCGGCGGCGTCGGCGGACCATATGGCGCGGCGCTGGCCGCGGCGGGCCAGGATGTAAGGTTTATTGCGCGTGGCCCCCATCTTGCGGCGATGCAATCAGACGGATTGCGCATCGTTGGCGAGCAAGAACGCCATATCCAACCTGTTCAGGCGACCGATGACCCGTCCTCGGTGGGGGCGGTGGATGCAATTTTGTACGCCGTCAAGCTGGGTGCGGTGGAAAGCGCGGCTGACTTGCTGCCGCCCTTGTTGGGACCGGATACGGCGGTGTTGTCGTTGCAAAACGGCGTTGATGCCGAAGACCGATTGGCGAAGATCATCGGACCGGGTCATGTCATGGGTGGTACGGCGGAAATATTCGCCGCCATCGAATCGCCGGGTGTCATCCGGCAGGTGTCGCCATTTTCCCGCATCCGATTTGGCGAGTTGGATGGTTTGAAGAGCAAACGCGCCAAGGCCATGCTGGCGGCGTTCGAGGCGGCGGAGATCGAATGCGAGCTCACCGGCGAAATCGAACGGACGATCTGGTTGAAGTTCGTGTTGTTGGCGACCATGGCAGGCATGACCAGCGTGACGCGCGCGAATTTCAAACAGCTTCGCGAAGATCCGGAAACACGCACGTTGATCCGTGCGGCGATCGCGGAGGCTGTGGCCGTCGGACACGCAAAGGGCGTCGATTTACGCTATGACGACATCGACGTCACCATGGCGAAAGTGGACGCCGGGCCTCCTCTGGGTCGTGCGTCGATGGCGGTCGACCTGGAACGCGGCAATCCGATGGAACTGCCATGGTTCAGCGGCCTTATCGTCTCCATGGGGCAAGACCTTGACGTGCCGACGCCGGTGCATGGGTTCATCAACGCGGCGCTGAAATTCCACCAGGACGGCCGGGTGGAAAATTAAAGCGAACAAATAAACCGGCGCAAGGACCCTCGCGCCGGTTTATTCTCAGTGTTGCCCGCCGGTCGATTGATCGGCTGATTTACGCGGTTTTACGTCCCCGCATCAGACCAAAACCCACCAGACCAAATCCAAACAAGGCCAGTGCGCTTGGTTCGGGAATACTGACCAACACTTGAATTTCTGTTTTTGCGACTTCTACGCCATTGCCGTCAAAAGCGGCCAGGGTGATGTCATAAAAGCCCCTTACGGTTGGGTCATAGGTGAGCGTCGGGTGAACCTGGAAGAAGGAATGCCGCCACGATTGCTGCAGAACGTTATTATTAGCGATCAGGTCTGCGTATATGCCGGGCGCCGCCGCGAGTTCGGCGGGAGTGGGGGGATTGGAGAGTGGGACTTCCGCGCCGCCTCCATTCGCCGTTCCATTGTCACCGATACTATGGTCGTAAAACTCGATGACGTTCAAGGGCGCCGGATTTGACGCCGCGTTCGGCGTGATTGGGTCAAACGCCAAGAAATTGGTGCCCACGCCAGGGTCGAAATCGATTCCCAGCACATAGGTGAAATTGTCGATTTTGTTGCCGGTCGCATTGTCGGGATCGAAGTCGGTGTTAACGGTCCAATCAAAATTCCATTTTGGATTCGCTTCGGCGAGCGTGTAGCTGTAGCTCCCGTCACCATTACTGCGAATTAATCCACTGAATGGAATTTTCGCGCGCAGGCCTAACTCCACGCCGCCTTGGCGATTCACGGTAAAGTTACCGTTCGCGTTGCCGCTTCCAAAAATTGCGTCGGGCGTGACGTTTTCGTTGAACAGAAGCGCGTTCGCAGAACCCACTGTTCCAAGCGCCGTCGCCAAGACAGCGGCGGCGATAAATTTTCGCACCATGTCGTGTATCCCCCTGAATTAAGTTTGAGTCCCGATTCGTCCTGTCTTGGCATTATTACAAGCAATAATTGTGCCTATTTATAATATCTTGATAAATAAAGATAAATTTATGACGCCTGAAATATTTGAGCGGAAGTGTAAGAAATGCCGACGCGGCGGCGCTTGGAAGTTTGATTCTTACCGTTAATTAACAAAGTGTTAACAAGGTATTACGGTAGTTCAACCAGATGGTTGGCCAGGTGTAAATATTTTTTACAACTTTACAGGGGGTAAGGCTGAAATTGAGGTGGAAAGCTCGAGGCCGGTCCCAAGTCCCGGTGGGTTTTGTCGTGCGCTTTGGCGAATATCCGGGTAACCTTTATTCATAAAATTGAATCCATGAATGGACGGACCGTGCATTTATTCTTGGTCCAGGGCGCCCCCGTGAAATTTATTGATATTTTCAGGATCATTCGAGCAGCGGCGATTTTGTTCGCTTGGTTGTTGTCCGCGACGATTAACGCCACGGTCTCCAACGCGGCGGCGCTCGAAAAGATATCGATCGCGTATTGCATCGACTGTGTTCCCTTTCATTTTCAAAACAAGGATGGCCAGCCGGACGGCATGATTATCGACATCTGGCGTCGATGGTCCGCGCGCACCGGAACGGAGATAGAATTCAAGGCGGCGCCCTGGACCGAGACGTTGCGCCTTGTCGGCGATGGCGAGGTCGATGCGCATGCCGGGTTATTTTATAGCGACAAGAGAGCCGTATACCTTGAATACGGCGCCGACCTGACGGAAACTGAAACGCATTTTTTCCACGATAAAAAATTACCCCCCATCAGGGATATAAAAGGGCTCGCCCCCTACAAGGTCGGCGTTCTGGATAGGGATTTTGTCGAAGGTTTTCTAAAGGAAAAGCTCCCATACGGCACGGTCGTCAGTTTTCGGAGTTACGAGGACATCATGAAGGCGCTGGTCGCGGGACGTCTTCAGGTTTTCGCCGCCGACACCCCGACGGGCATCACCCATCTACAACGATCCGAACTGGGGTTCGCCTATACCTATCCCGTCGACAAACCCCTCTATCGCAACAAATGGCTTGTCGCCAGCGCTCGGGGCAATACCCAGCTCATCAAGAAAATTGACGCTGGCATGGCGCTTGTAACTTCGGACGAACGGCGCGAAATTTCGAAGAAATGGACGGCTCTGGGCGCGACTGAATTCGTTCTAAGCAAGACGGTGATCGCGTGGCTCGTTATCGCGCTGATGGTCGTCGTTTTCGCTGGGATACTGTTATGGAATTACGCCCTCCAGCGGCGCATCAAAGAGCGAACCGAGGCGTTGGAAGCGGCGAACGAGAAACTGGAATCGCTGAGTTACAGCGATAGTCTTACCCAGATCGCCAACCGACGCCAGTTCGACGACGTTCTGAACAAGGAGTGTCAACGCGCGGAACGCAACAAGTCGCCGCTCTCGATTATTGTGATGGACGTCGATTTTTTTAAACGTTTCAACGACAATTACGGTCACGCGGCAGGTGACGAATGCCTCAAGAGCGTGGCGATGGCGTTGTGCGATTGTCTGGCCCGTCCGACCGACCTTGTCGCGCGATACGGTGGCGAGGAGTTCGTTTGTCTATTGCCGGAAACGAACGGCGAAGGCGCGCGCAAAATCGCCGAGCAGTTTCTCGAGGCCATCCGAATGTTGCGTATTCCCCATGAACACTCCGCCGCCGCCGATGTTGTGACCATAAGTATCGGGTGCCTGAGCGTCGAACATGGCCGCGACCTGTCGCCGGATCGACTCGTCGATGAGGCGGACAGGCTTATGTATCAATCGAAGCAGGGTGGCCGTAATCGGATTACGGTGGAGACGCGCGTCGCTGAATAGCGTTGGGTCGGATAGACTAACCCCGGATAGACTAACCCCGGATAGACTAACCCTATGAAAAATGGGGCGATAAGCCAACCTTTACAGGCGCCCGCCGGGTCTCCTATGCTCGCAATTAGGGAAGACGTTTCAGTAAAATTTCTAAATTTCCGCCGAGGCTATACCGGCGGAACCACCTTTGGGGAGGAAGTCGCATGGCGCGTGAAATACCGGAAGACGAAATGAAGGTGCGGGTCGATTTGGCCGCCTGTTACCGCTTGATCGATCACTACGGCATGTCGGATTTATTGGGAACGCACATTTCCGCGCGCGTGCCGGGCAAGGACGATGAATTCCTGCTGAATCCCTACGGCGTTTATTTCGAGGAAATGACCGCGTCGGCCCTGCTGCGCATTAATATGGATGGCGAGGTTCTCGACGAGAGCAATTATTCGGTCAACGCGGCCGGATTTACCATTCACAGCGCCATTCTTGGCGGGCGTCCGGACGTCGATTGCGCCTTGCACACCCACACGGTGGCGGGCATGGCGGTGGGAGCCATGGAGGAAGGGTTGCTGCCGATGACGCAAACTTCCATGCAGTTTTACAAACGCCTAGCCTATCACGATTACGAAGGCGGCGCCTCGCGCGAAGGCGCGGAAGCGGAATGCGCCCGCTTGCAGGAAGACCTTGGTCCCAAGGATATGGCGATGGTTCTGCGCAATCACGGCTTGCTGACGTGCGGCGCGACGGTCGGCGACGCATTCCGCCGCATGAAAAAGCTGGAACATGCCTGCGAAGTGCAAATGCACGCCTGCGCCATGCGCGGCGAAGGACAGACCTTGCGATTGATCGACGAGGGCGTGCGCGAGGAAATTTATCAGGTCTACGAAAAGCGCGGCTCCGAGCAGGGCGACATGGGCTGGCCGGGTCTCCTGCGCCGTCTTGACCGCGAGGACCCGTCTTTTCGGCACTAGTGTGATGGTTCAGAAGTTGGTCTCATTATATGGGACGAAATGCAGGATCTGAATCACACGAGTTTCAATAAGTTGGTGTGCTGATTCACGAGAAATTCAATGGTATGAATTTCTCGATCAGGACACGAGCCGTGGTTCAATGCTAAATAAATTATCAGGGGAGGGGTTCACCATGGATTTTGGTTTGAAGGGCAAGACCGCGATTGTCGGCGGCGGGTCGCGCGGCATTGGCAAGGCGATTGCACTGGGACTGGCGCGCGAAGGCGTTGATGTGGCGATTACGTCCCGGAACATGGAGTCGTTGTCGGAAACCGCGTCGGAAATTGCCGCGGAAACCGGACAGAAAGTCATTCCGTTGGCGTGCGACGTGACGGACCGGGCCGCCGTCGATCAGATGGTCGCAGACGCCATCGCGGCGCTGGGCGGGGCGAGCATCCTTGTGAACAGCGCGTCCTTGCCGGGCGGTTCGCCGGGGGCTGTGGGCAGCATCGACTCCATCATCGACGAAGAATTCCTGAGCGACTTCGACACCAAATATATGGGTGCGCTGCGCTGCGCCCGGGCCGTGATACCGCATATGCAAAAGGCGGGATGGGGCCGCATCATCAACATCAGCGGCACCAACGCGCGCACGCCGGGGAATTTGAGCGGTGGCGCCCGCAACGTTTCGTTGGTGCACTTCACGCGAACCCTGGCGCTGCAGTTCGGTCGCGACGGCATCACGGTGAACTGCATTCATCCGGGCATGACGCGCACCGAACGGACGGTGGGCATGATGGCGGCGAAAGCGAAAAAGGAAGGCGGGACGGCGGAAGACGCCGAAAGCCGCATTTTCGCCGCCGATGCGCCTGGTACGAATGCGCTGGGCCGCATGGTCGACGCGTCGGAAGTGGCGAATGTCGCGATATTCCTGGCGTCCGAACAGGCCTGCGCGATGACCGGGGAGTTGTTGAACCCGAATGGCGGCGCCGTCAAAGCCGTCTTTTATTAAGGCGCGACATGCTTAAATCACCGGATATGCGAGTCGGGTTCGGGGTGACGTTGCTGCCCAACGCCCTGGACGAATTCCAATCCTGGTGCCGAACCGCGGAGGAAACGGGGTTCGACACCGTGGGCGTCGGGGATTCTCAATCCTTGTACCGTGAAGTGTTCATTACGTCCGCGTTGTGCGGTCAGGTCACCGAGCGGGTGAAGTTCGGGCCGCGCGTCATCAATCCCATGACTCGGCATCCCGCGGTGGCGGCGTCGGGGGCGGCGACCTTGGCGGAACTGGCGCCGGGCCGCGCGATTCTTGGGATTGGCAGCGGCGACAGCGCGGTTCATAACGCGGGAATCCGCCCGGCGAATTTAGCCGAAATGCGGGGCTATGCGACGGCCCTGACGGGATTGATGAGGGACGGTTCGGCGGAATACCAGGGCGAGACGGCGAAGTTGACCTGGGGACCGGCGGACGTGCCGGTCTACATGGCGGCGTCGGGTCCCAAGACGCTTGAACTCGCCGGTGAAGTGGCCGACGGGGTAATTATTCAAACCGGGCTGTTGCCGGAAATCATCGAGGATTCGTTGAACCATGTGCGGCGCGGGGCGGAACGTGCGGGACGGGATTTCGACAAGATCGACAAAACCTGGTTTCCCTGGGTAAGCGTCGGCCCAAGCCGGGAGGCGGCTATTCACGCGATCAAGCATTCGATTGCGTCCGGCGCCAAGCATCTGGGCCGGTTCACCACGGCGGGTAAACACATTCCCAGCCAGTTTTTGGACAAGATCAGGGAGGCGAAGAAGCGTTATCGCTTCGACCAGCATCAACAACCCGAAAACGACAACGCGCGCCTGATTGAGGAATTGGGACTGGTGGATTATCTGGCCGACCGCTTCGCCATTGTTGGTACGGTCGAAGACTGCGCCGCCAAGATCGAAGCCGCGGCGGAGGCCGGGGCCGATCATTTCTGGATGAGCGTCCATTTCGACGATAAGGAACGCTTCATGCGCGAATGGTCCGAGACCGTCATGGCCAAGTTCAGACGATGAACGCCGCTATGAAATATGAGGATTCCCGTTGATGATGTTCGACTATCGCCTGTTGCATCCAAGGTTTGGCGTGGAAGTGGTCGGCGCCGATTTGAGTCGGACCATCGACGAGTCCGGATGCGCGGAAATTCTCGAAGCGTTTGAAACGCACTCGGTATTACTGTTTCGCGGCCCTATCCTTGACGATGAGCAGCAGCTTGCGTTCAGCCGATGGTTTGGCGAGGTGCAAGTCTCCTTCAGTGGCAACCAGTCGGGCGCGACGCTGTTTTCCCGGCAAAGCAATATCGATATGGAAACGGATACCCTGATGCCGCCGGACCACAGACAGATGAAGTATCAGGAAGGCAATCGGCTTTGGCATTCCGACAGTTCCTATCGTCCCTTGGGGTCAAAATGCTCCATTCTGTCCGCGCACGAAACGCCGCCGTCTGGCGGCGACACCGCGTTCGTCAGCCTGCGCGCCGCCTGGGATGGTCTTTCGGACGATATGAAGCGCCGATGCGAGGGTCTGTCGGCGATGCATGCGCTCAGCTATTCACGCCATTTGACCGGGTTCTCTTTGACGCCTGAACAGGAAGCCGAGGCGCCGTCGGCATTGCACCCGCTGGTCCGGGTGAACCCGGTGAATGGGCGCAAAAATCTTTTTATCGGTTCGCACGCGTCGCATATCGATGGATTGCCGGTTGATGAAGGCCGCCGGTTTCTGGGCGACCTGCTGGATCGTGCGACCGAACCGGCGGCGGTTTACGCACATGCGTGGCGCGACGGTGATGTCGTCGTCTGGGATAACCGGGCGGTGCTGCACCGCGCGACGCCGTTCGACGCCACGCGCCACCGGCGATTGATGCAGCGAACGACCATTGTCGGCGAGGCGGTTTTGACCTTGTGATCGCCGTATTTTCGACTATATGAAATTGTAGCTATTGTTGTGATTAAAGGGGGAGCGATTATTATGACGACCATCGAGTTTTTTTACGATGTTTCAAGTCCTTGGACCTATTTCGCCTGTGACCGGATCGAGGCGTTTTGCGAACGCAACGGCGCCGAACTCGTCTGGAAGCCGTTCCTGGTTGGCGGGGTGTTCAACAAGGTGAACCCCAGCGTGTATCAACGCCGGGAAAACCCGGTGCCGCCGAAGGACGCGTATTACCAAAAAGACATGCAGGATTGGGCGCGCTATCAGGGGATCGAGATGATCAAGCCGAGCGTGTTTCCGCTAAACAGCGTCAAGGCGTTGCGCGGCGCCTTTGTCGCCATCGACGAAGGAACGGTCGGGGCCTATTCCCGCGCCTGTTTCGAAGCCTATTGGCGTGACGACAAGGATTTGTCCCAGGAAGATGTTCTGCGTGAGGTCGTGACGTCGGTTGGCATGGACGCCGACTCGTTCTTTGAACGGATCGCCGACGACGCGGTCAAGCGGCGTTTGTTTGAAACCACCGACGATATCATCGCCCGCGGTGGCTTTGGGTCGCCGACATTTTTTATCGACGGCGACGATATGTATTTCGGCAATGACCGGCTGGAACTCATGCAGGCGGCGATTGACCGCAAAAAATCCGCCTAGTGGTCTGATCGAAACGCTTGGTTCCCAAGCATTTCGTGAATCAGCCCACTAACTTATTAATCTGGTGGGGCAACTGATCGAACCGGATGGGAACCATCCGGTTCGGTTGCCCCACTAGCGAGACATTAACAGGGCGTTAAACATTGGCGACTATGTTCGCCTACCCAGCGAAAATCCCTGTTAGGGGGCCGTTGCGGGTTGGCGCACAGGGCATGTTTTTTTGGGTTTCTATCGCCTGCGTGGTGTCATTGATGCTGTCCTGCACAGAATTGGACTACCAAATCGGGACAATTTTGAATAGGTGTTTTTGAGACGTGAGCAAGCTCAAGAAAATTTTGTATGCGGAAGACGATCCGGATATTCAGGAAATTGGCGTCCTGGCCATGGAGACCCTTGGCGGGTTCTCGGTGAAGACCTGTGATTCTGGTGAAGAGGTGGCGGCGGCGGCGGTTGTATTCCAACCGGATTTGGTTGTTTTGGATATCATGATGCCGGGCATGGATGGGCTTGAGGCGCTGCGCGCCCTGCGGGAAATCGACGCGTTCAAGGAAACGCCCGTTATCTTCATGACGGCCAAGGTCATGAAGGACGAACAGGAACAATACCGGCAGTTGGGTGCGACGGATGTGATTATTAAACCTTTCGACCCCACCACGTTATGTGATCGAATTTTGGAAATTTGGGCGCAATGCGGTGAATGACGCCACGACCAGCGACCTTGATGACCGAATGGCCGCCTTAATGAAGTCATTTGCGGATGACCTGCCGGCGCGCATCAAGGCGTTGGATGACAGTTTTTCTCTCGCGGCGGTCGACGGGAACGACCAGTTGGCGGCGCTGCAATCGCTCCAGACAATCGCGCATAAGCTGGCGGGGTCGGCAGGCACGTTCGGATTTCCCGAAGTAAGCGACGCTGTTCGGGCGATGGAGATGGTTTGCATGGAGGCCGTGGAAACGTATCCCGTGGGAATCGACGAACATATGGCCGCGCTGCGCGTCGCCCATGAGCGCCTTATGGACGCGTGAGGCTGTTATCCTGCGGGATGGACTTTCACCAAAATTAAGCAATCGTTAGCCAATTCCCCCTAGGATTGGCGAAGAGCTTGGGTGAAAGCGTAGGACTGCCCCGATGAGTAACGTGGCGACGAAAAAAAATCCATTTCGTTTTAAAGAGTTACAGCATTCATTTCTGATGGGACTTGAAGCGCGATTTGGCGCGTTGGAAATGGTGCTAACGACGTTACGGAATGCCTCTGATCCACGTGAATTGAGCGAGGCGCTAACGCAAATACACGACGAGGCGCACCGGCTTGGCGGGACGGCGAGTATGTTCGGCGCCTTGGAACTGGGACGAGCAGCGCGCGCTTTGGAACTCGAATGCAACAAAATGTTGGATCGGTCCGGAAAAATTTCCTCCCATGAATGTGAGTCGGTCGCGGCGTTGACGGACGTCATGATGAAATTCACGGTTGGGCCTTCGTTGTATGACGGTGATGTCGAGGCCGTTCAAATCGAGGCGGCGGAAGCGCCCGAGCCGCGCAATGCGTCGATTTTTGTCCTCGACGATGATACCGTGATTTGTGAACTGATTA
>JABJJH010000506.1 GCA_018660965.1 Rhodospirillaceae bacterium
CCCGCTTCGCGCCTTCAATGGCCGCTGTCACGCCGCCCGCCACGCTGATGTGGTTATCTTTGATCAAAACGCCGTCATCCAGGCGGATGCGGTGGTTCCGCACCCCGCCCAATCGGGTCGCGTATTTCGATAACGTGCGGTAACCGGGAATGGTTTTTCGCGTATCGACCATGACCGCGCCCGTTCCCTTGATTTCCTGAACGAACCTGTCCGCGTAGGTCGCGATGCCAGTCAGCAATTGCAAAAGGTTCAAGGCGGTCCGTTCCGCGGTCAACAACCCCCCGGCGTCGCCGCTAATGCGCGCCATCGCATCGCCCGCCGCCAACCGCGCGCCATCGGCGGCAATGATGTCGATCTCGCAATCCGGACTCACGGTCTCGAAGACATAGGCAGCGACATCCATCCCCGCGACCACCATGGGATGTCGCGCGTTCATGGTGAACTGCCCCCGGGTCGCCTTTGGTATCGCCACCGAGGTCGTTAAATCCCCTCTGCCGACGTCTTCCGCCAACGCCATATCGACAAGTTGTTCGATTTCATCCCAGTCCAAGGCCGACATAACACGTTCCAATCCCACAATTCTTTTGTCGCATTATTTATGCTCATTTCGAGTATAATTGCCCGTCAACACATTTCAAGCAAAACGCAAAACCAGCCAATTGGATGAAATTGGCCATAATCCACAAATGGCGGTTGAGCCGACAAGACGGATTGCGGCATACTCGTCGGATATAGAGTCAAACTGATACTGCTCAAGGACATGCTCATGCTCGGTCGAATTATATTTCTCGCAGCGTTTTTAATTATGCTTACGCCAGTCGCGCACGCCGATGTCCAGAGCGGCATGAAAGCCTTCAAGGCGAAAGACTACAAATCTGCGTACACGGAATTCGATTCGGCGGCGAAAACGAACGACCGGGATGCGCAGTACTGGATGGGCCGCCTGTACGATGCGGGACTCGGCGTAGAAGAAGACGCGGACAAAGCGTATTCCTGGTTTGAAAAAGCCGCTCAACAACAACACGCGGAAGCGCAACGTGTCCTGGGGGCCTATTACGAGGAAGGAAAAAGCGTTCGCCGAAGTTACGAAAAAGCCGTCGAATGGTACGCCGAGTCGGCGAGCCAGGGTAACGCGAAGGCGCAACGTAATCTTGGTGGTCTGTATCAGGATGGATTGGGCGTGAAACCAAACCTGTCCTTGGCCAAGGACCTTTATACCCAGTCCGCCGATCAAGGGAATCTCAAGGCGAAACGGAATCTCGCCTATATGTATTATTTTGGCGCTGGCGTTCGCCGCGATTACGCCAAGGCGGCGGCGTTGTTCACGGAAACCTCGGTCGCGGGACTGGGTAAGGCGGATTACGACCTTGGTCGCCTGTACTATCGTGGGCAAGGCGTTTCAAAAAACCTCACGACCGCCGCGAAATATTTCACAAAGAGCGCCAAATCCGGACATGGCGACGCACAGCTTCTCCTCGGTCGGCTTCACTTGCTTGGGTCGGGCGTGCCGAAAAACGCATCCGAGGCGTATTACTGGTTAACCTTGGCGGCGAGCCAGGATGCACCCGCCGCGCAGAAATTGATTCGCAAAGCCAAGAGCAGTTTAAGCGCCAGTCAGATCGACGACGCCGAAAAACGGGCAATGGCCTTCCGCCCTAAATGACCGGGCGCAGGTCAGGGTTGACGCCAGTCGCTAGTCGCCAGTCTTCCTAAGCCTAGCTTTCACCCGCACGTCCATATGTATCGTCCAGGCGGACAATGTCATCCTCGCCAACATAGTCCCCCACCTGCACTTCAATGAGGTGCAGCGGTTCGGCCTCGACATTTTCAAGCCTGTGCACGACGCCTTTTGGAATGTACGTCGACTGGTTTTCCGTCAACACCGACTCCTCCTCACCCCGCGTCACCGTCGCCTTGCCCTGTACGACAACCCAATGCTCAGAGCGGTGTTGATGTTTTTGCAGGGACAGTTTCCCGCCCGGTTTAACGACGATCCGCTTCACGCGGAATCGAGCCTCTTCATCGATGTCGTTATAATTCCCCCAGGGCCGGAAAACGCGCTGGTGATGGATCGCTTCCTTCCGATCAGCCACCTTTAACCGTTCGACGATATCCTTGACGTCGCTGGCGCGGGACCGGGGCGCGATGACAAGGGCGTCCGCGGTGGATACGACAACCATGTCTTCCAGACCTATGGCCGCCACGAGACGCCCGTCATCGGCCCGAACATATGAATTTTGAACGTCTTGCAGCATGGCGTCCGCCAAAACAACATTTCCGTTTTCATCCTTGCTGGAAATATCCCACAACGCAGGCCAACCGCCAACGTCATTCCAGCCGATGTCGACGGGAACGACGGCGGCGGCGTCGGTGCGTTCCATCACGGCGTAGTCAATTGAATCCGAGGGGCATTTTTCAAATTCCCCTGGGTCGAGACGGATAAAGTCGAGATCCGCTTCACTATCCCGCAGCGCGGCCTCACATGCGTCGACCATGGCCGGATTGGTTCGCCGAAGTTGATCGAGGTAGATTTGCGCGCCGAACACGAACATACCGCTGTTCCACAAATATTCGCCGGACGCGAGATAGGATTGAGCCGTTTCAAGGTCCGGTTTTTCCACGAAGCTGTCGACGGTGAAGGTTTCGGCGACCGTCCCAAGCGGGGGACCGCGACGAATATAACCATACCCCGTTTCCGGGCTGTCCGGTTGGACGCCAAACGTCACCAGCGCCCCGTCGCTCGCCGCTTCCAGCGCGATGTCCATCGCGGCGTCGAAGCCATTCTTATCCGCGACCACGTGATCGGAAGGCAATAACGCCATGATCGCATCCGGCGCCTCGCGCACCAGAATAAGCGCAGCGACGGCCGCCGCCGGCGCGGTATTTCGGCCGACGGGCTCAAGAATGATCGAACGCGGCGCGACACCCGCCTGTTGTAATTGTTCCGCGACAATAAACCGGTGTTCATTGTTCGCAATGACCAGCGGAGCCTGGTATCCGGTTTCGACCGCCACCCGCAACGCTGTTTCCTGCAACATTGTTCGCTCACCCGCCAAGGGCAATAACTGTTTCGGGAAATGCGCGCGCGACATCGGCCACAGACGCGAACCAGAACCACCGGAAAGGATTACGGGGTGAATATTACGTTTTGACGTCATGTTTCCGTTTCGTCCTTTTGATATTGGCCTACATTAGAGACTTTCACACGATTGAAGACAGCCATCTTACTCCTCTCCGATAGTTTTGATATAACCCCATTCAATTCGCATCTCACTCATTTGGAGGATGCTGAATTGGCCAAGGAGCTGTTTTAGTTGAATTAACGCAAATTCATGACGGACATATCGCACTCCCGTCATATATTGCCAAGACTTTCGATCATGGACCCGGCGGCCCATATCGAATTTCACTTACGGGGAGAAATACGTCATGAAATTGCTTCGCTGGTTCTTTTTGGTAATTCTACCGGTCACACTCCTTGGCCTGCCGGTCGTCGCCGCTTTGACTTTTCTGGAAAACACGCCGGTCGCCGTAAAGCAGAAAACCGCGACAGTCGCCGACGCATCTCTCGCGCGCGCCATGGGACGTCAG
>JABJJH010000150.1 GCA_018660965.1 Rhodospirillaceae bacterium
GGTGGTGCTGGACGGCGACGCGCAAGTGGTGGCGCAGGCCGAACGCACGCCGATTCACATGGGCGCGATGCCGTTCGCCGTCCGCGCCATGGCAAAGGACTTCGCCGACGACATCGGCCCCGGCGACGTGATCATGGCCAATGATCCGTATTGGGGCGGCAGCCACTTGCCCGATATCACCCTGGTCAAACCCGTCTTCCGCGACGGCGCCTTGCTGTTCTGGGTCGCCATCCGCGCCCACCAGAGCGACACCGGCGGCATTTCAGCGGGCGGATACAGCCCCAGCGCGCGGGAAATTTTCCACGAGGGCATCCGCATTCCCCCGGTCAAGCTGGTCGAGCGTGGGCGCATGCGTGAAGACGTGCTGCGCATGGTCTGCGAGAACACCCGCAAGGCCGAAGACACACGCGGCGACATCATGGCCATGTTCGCGTCCGTCGAAGTTGGCGCGGAACGCGTGGACGCCTTACTGGACCGTTACGGCGCCGCGCGGATAGAAGCCTGCAGCGCCGCTATTCTGGACGCAGGCGAAGCCGCCATGCGCGCCTATATCCGGCAATGGGAACCGGGCGTGTACAAAAGCACGGCCTATCTCGACCATGACGGCGTGGCGACCGAACGCTATCCCGTGCCAGTCACCATCACCGTGACCGACGGCGAGGTCGAGGTCGATTTCAGCGACGTCGGCGATCAGGTCCAATCCTATTACAACAGCCCCATCGCCAACACGAGCGCCTGCGTCTACATCGCCTTCTTCTACCTGTCGAACGACCAGCAGGTGCAGAACGAGGGCAGCACGCGGGCCATAAAAATCATTACCCGCAAGGGCAGCCTCCTGGACTCGACGGCGCCCGCCCCGGTCACCGGCTGCACCACCTTCACCGCCGCCGTCATCATCGAAGCCGTCTTGCGCGCGATGGAAGGCGCGGCCCCCGACGCCATCGTTGCGGGCGCGTCGCGCCGGTTCCGGTACGTCATCGCCGGAAACGACCCCAAGACCGGCTCGTACATCTATCACTACTTCTCCAACAAGGGCGGCTTCGGCGCCAACACGACGGAGGATGGCTGGGTCAACATCGGCGGCCTGCAAAACCCCGGCGGCACCCCGAGCGCCAGCCTGGAGCGCGTCGAGGCGACCTATCCGTTCCTGATCGAAGAATACGGGCTGACCCAGAACAGCGCCGGCGCGGGCAAACAACGCGGCGGCGCCGGCGGCGTAGTGGCCCTGCGCTATCGCGGCGAAGGCCCCGCTGTGCTCAACATCGCGGGCGAAGGCACTGTGGTCGCCCCCTTCGGCGCGCGCGGCGGCCATGAGGGCGCGCCGCACGTCATCTGGATCGAACGCGGCAACGAACGCATCGAACTCAACGGGCGCAGCAACGACACCCCGATCCAACCCGGCGACCTTATCGTCCACCATGCCGCGGGCGGCGGCGGCTGCGGCGACCCCCGCGAGCGCGACCGCGCGCTGGTCGAACGCGACGTGGCGCACGGCTACATCACCGCAGAGGCGGCGCGGGCGGATTATGGGTTGGGTGAGTGAAGACGGAACTTCACCGCCGACGGCGGGAGACATGACGACGACGGCGAACATACAGCCCCGCCAACGCGGTCATGAGGACAAGAGCTGTTCCCGGTTCGGAGACTGCCGCCTTATTGAAGTCCACCCACACCGCTGTCGGGTCGATTGATGTGTTGTTAATGACGAAAAAACTCCCGTTCCCGACCACGTCCGTTCCATTGCTGTTAAAAGCCGAACGGAAGAACGCCCTGGAATCTGTCAACGCAAACGGCACCATTAAATGGGAAGAGGATGAACTCTCTATTCCGTTGACCAAAGATGGATTGGAGTCGAAAAGCCCTGCGACGGAATCCAAGAGGACTTGATCCAGGAGCGCTTGGGCCGCCGCAGTTGCATCGGACGCGGTTAGGAAATCGAAATCCGAGACGGCGTCACAGCCATCAAAGATGTTGATACAGGTATCCTCAACAAAAGATACGTCGAACAACGTACCGCCGACATTTACGTTTTGGGCGCCAAGCAATTGCCCACTACCGTCAATATTCAGAATTACGGTCGCATTGCTCGCGGTCGTGGTTGACGCAACCACAAGCAGGCAAAAAACAACCGAAATAACCACCATCTTGAAATGTCGCACCGTTTTCTTCCCTTAACCTTCAACAGTGAAGCCGTTGATTCAACGCCGCTTAATTTTCCTCTCATTAGGAGGATAGCCTCTTCCGAGACACGGCAATGCGCCATGACATGTGTCAAAAATCACCAAAATTTATCTGAGGTAATACAGGGGCGCCCAACCATGTACGGCGCAGGATTGTTTCCAATGTAGATTCACCGGCGATGTGCTGGTGGCCTTGCTCTATCGAGGCGAAGGTCCCGCCGTGCTCAACATCACCGCAGAGGCGACGCGGGCGGATTACGGATTGGGTGAGTGAAGATATGGATAAACAGACCGGAAGACGGGACAATCTTTAGGCGAGTTTGATTTAACTTTTATTTAATACGCGCACCGTATCCTTAGGCTAAGGTGGGGAAAATCGATCAGGGTATAAGGTAAAGTTGAATGAGCGGTGTGACGGGATCGGGACTTAAATTTATCGTCATAGACGATGATCAGGATATTCTCGATATCGAGACGGCGCTGCTTACGAAGGAAGGTCATCAGGTCATAACCCTGATCGAAAGCAAGACGGCGTTTGAAAAAATTAAGGAAGAACAACCTGATTGCGTCCTCGCAGACATCATGATGTCCGACGTCGATGGCATGCAGCTTCTCCGGAAAATCCGGGACAACGAAGACCTGAAAGATATCAAGGTCATATTGGTGTCCGGACGGTCTTTTGAATTCGACCGGCGTCAGGCGATGAAACTGGGCGCCGATGGGTTTATCAGCAAGCCGATTGACGCCGATACCTTTGTCGATTCCATCCACGCCTATATCGCCGATAAAATACAAATGACCTTTTGGGGCGTGCGGGGGACGCTGCCTGTTCCAGGACCCAGAGCATACAGATACGGTGGGAATACGTCCTGCCTGACCCTGGAGTTCGCGAAAGGCCAGTTTTTTATTTTCGACGCCGGAAGCGGCATCAAGGAATTATCGAATGAATTGAGGGCGACGCGAGGCGGCAAGATCAACGCAAAAGTATTTATCTCCCACCCGCATTGGGACCATATAAATGCGCTTCCCTTTTTTGCCCCCATGTACATTCCCGGGAACGAATTCGAGATTCTCGGCGCCGCACACCCCTCCTCTTCCATGCGCGAACTCATTTCCGCGCAGATGGATGATGTTTATTTCCCGATCACGATGAAAGAGTTTGGGTCTCGTGTGTACTTCAACGATCTGAACCAAGGTGAATTCGAAATTGACGGCATAAGCGTCAAAACAATGCTGTTGAGCCACCCTGGAAACTGCCTAGGCTACCGTATCGACTATAAGGGCCGTTCTATTTGTTACGTCACCGACAATGAAATGTTTCTGCCTGACAGCCCGCAATACGATCCAAACTATGGGAAAAAATTGGCTGCCTTTGTCGAAGGCGCCGACGCCCTGATTACGGACAGCACATATACCGACGCCGAATACGCCAGCAAGGTCGGCTGGGGGCATTCCTGCATCAGTCAGGTCGCGGATTTGGCGCATCGTGCGAACGTGCGGACCCTGTATCTTTTCCATCACGACCCGGACCAGGACGATACCGCCATCGACGAAAAGCTCGCCTTGGCGGAAGAATGTTTAAGCGCCCTGAACAGCACGACCAAAGTCCTCGCCCCCACCGAAGCCCTCTCACTTTCCCTCTAGCCGGTCTGGGCGTATACAGGGACCGTACAGGTCACCGCTTAGGGGCATAAGGCTATGAATGACGTCGGCGTTACGGAAATTCCCGCAATACTCTCAACCCTTGCGGCGCATATCGTGGATTTCAAGCGCGACCGCATTACGCCGAAGGCATTGGACGTCGCGAAAGTTGGCGTCGCGGACACCATCGGCGTCGCGCTCGCGGGTTTGCCGGAACCCTGCACCCAGATTGTGATGAACACACCGGGCGTAGGTACAGCGCCGGGGCCGTGCGTCATCTTCGGAACCGACAGGCGCACCAGCGCGCTGGATGCGGCGTTGGTCAACGGTGTCGCCTCCCACGCCCTCGACTACGACGATTTCAGTTCGGTGTTCGGCGGCCATCAATCCGCGCCCCTGGTCGCGCCGTTGTTCGCGCTGGCCGTGGAACTGGGCCGGTCCGGGCAAGATATTCTGACCGATTACGTCGCCGGGTTTGAAGTCGAGCATCGCTTCGCCCGCGCGCTTCATCCGCATCATTACGACAAGGGATGGCACCCCACCGCGACCCTGGGCATTTTCGGCGCCGCCGCGGCGGCCGGTCGCGCGCTTGGTCTGGATGCGTCTCAAATGGCGTGCGCACTGGCCATCGCCGCTTCAACCGCGAGCGGACTCAAGGCTAATTTCGGCACCATGACGAAACCCCTGCATGTCGGCTATACGGCGCGCGGCGGCTTGTTGGCGGCGTATCTGGCGCGCGGCGGGTTCGACGCCAACCCGGCGGCGATGGAGCATCATCAGGGTTTCTTCAACGTCTTCAACGGACCGGGAACCTTCGACCCAGCGCCGTTGCAGCGCAATTGGGACGGCCCCCTGGAGATCGAGGCGCCGACCCTGAGCCTCAAGCAGTTTCCGTGTTGCGGCAGCACTCATCAGGTCATTTTCGCCATGCTGAACCTCGCTCGCGAAGAAGCCATCGACGCGGATCAGGTCGCCGCCATCGACATTAAATCGCACCCGCAGCGGTTCCGGCACACCAACACGCCGCACCCCACCAGCGTCCTTCAGGCGAAATTTTCCGTGCAGTACACCGTCGCGCGCGCCCTGCTCGACGGCGCGGTGGCGCTCAAGGATTTCGAGAACGACGCCTTCCTGCAACCGGAAATCGGTCGCCTGCTGGACGTCACCACGGCGGAAGCGTTCCCGGAAAACGGCCCGGACGGCCCCTGGGACGCGATGGTCGGCGTAACGCTGAAAGACGGGCGGCATTTGTCGCGCCGCGTGGAAAACATGGTCGGGCGCAGCGGCGACAACGCGATGAGCGTCGATGAATTGCGCGCAAAGTTCATGGATTGCGCCGCGCTCGCCCTGCCCGCCGACCAAGCCGGCGCCGCCTTCGCGGACCTCATGGCCCTTGAAACGCAAACGGACATGGAGAGTGTCGCGTCGTTGCTGGCGATCCCGACAGGTTAAAGACGGGGCGTTTTCTCTAAACGACATTCAACCGCCGGGTACGGCAGCGTCATTCATATTGATCTGGTGGGGCAACGGACCGAAACGAATGGAAACCATCCGTTTCGGTTGCGCTGCTACGGCAGGATGTTGTCCCCTTTGCCCAGGGTTGGATCGGCATCCGGGCGGTTCATCAGGACTGTAATCGCGCCGCGCAAGGCTGCGCTCATGGTATGATCGACAATGGCGACATTTGTGGGTCTGTCCGCCGGAGAGACAATGTCGAAAGCTGATGCGGCGGCGACCGGAACACCTGCGGTCTGCATATCATACAACACGTTTTTCGGACTGCCGTTGGGGAAGACTCGATCCCATATACCCGCAATGGGGTGCAGCGCGACAGGCATATTGACGTTGGCGTTGACAAAGAAAATGCGCACCCGTTCACCCGGCTTGGCCATCAGAACCTTGGTGGCGTTGGGGTCGTGCACAGGATCGTAATGGAAGACTTTTCCGTTAATCAGGGAATTGGTCCAGCCAGTATTTTCCAGCATCGCTTTATAATTTTCAGCGTCGGGAAAAAATTGCTGCTGCATGAGCACATATTCACGGTCCGGCTTTGGAAAGTCCTTCGTGTATTCTTTAGGGTCGACAATGATGGTCCCGTACATGCCGCGTGCGATGTGCTGCACCATCACGCTTGCGCCACAATGGTACATGTAGACCCCGGCGCGTTTGGCCTTGAATGTAAACTTCTTGGTTCCGCCCGGTTTGACCTCTGCGAATTCTTTCAACACATCGACTTCCGCCGCATGGAAATCCATGGAATGTGAATTCTTGTTTTCTTTTGGGTTAATCAAAGTGAACTCGATCAGATCGCCTTCCGTAACCCTGACCACCTTCCCAGGGATTGCGCCGTCAAAGGTCCATGCTGGATATTTACTGCCCTTGTTGTCGATGGCGACATCAGTTTCCATCGCAGTCATTGTGACCTTGACCGTCTTGGCCGACGCCAGCGGGGCGCCGATGAGGATCGATGCCGCGAGGGCGGCGCCGACCAGCAACGATAATCTTGGTAATTTCATTTTAAGATTCTCCTGTTTACAGTTGGTTGTTCGCGTCGAATCATTTTCCGAATTTGCATTTGCACAGCTGGCGCAAGTATCCGACAAGGTTGGTAATTTCCGCATCCGAAAGAGTCCCTTGCCAGGCTGGCATCAGGACCGACTTGCTAACCGCCAAGCCGCCTTCCTTGATGACTTTGAAAAGTTCTTCATCGCTACGTCCCCCCATCGACTTTGCATCCGTATGGTCTCGCGGCTGCACCGACATGTCGCGGATGTTTACGCCCATGCCATTACCTTTTAGGCCGTGGCACTGAACGCAATACGCCTGGTAATTCTGCTGGGCGTTTCCCGGGGCGCTTCCGGTAGCGCTCGCGGGGATCGCGAACACGAACAGCCCCAGAAGAAATGTGCTCAACCCCTTCATTGCAAATTCTCCCTGGCCCGTTCGAGCAAAAAGTTCACCAACTTTGGAATATTCGCCTCGGGCACATGTTTGTTGGGCATCAGCCCCTTGGGGTTCCAAGCTTGCGGATCGCGGATGAAACTGACCATGAATTCAGGCGTTAGCCGGCGTCCGGCAGTATAAACTTCCGGTCCCGACTTGCCGCCGAAACCGGGTTCAACCTCATGACACGCCGCGCAACCGTAAAATTTGTCGAAACTCATTTCTCCCATGGGTGCGGGACCGGGCGTGAATGGTTTCGGTCCCAGGAGCTTGCTGTTGGCTTTGAGAGCCATTAGGGCTTTCGCCGCCGCCGCTGCGTCTTTAGGGGTTAACGCCAGATGCGGCTTCAGGGTGGCGCTGTCGATTTCGTCCTGTTTGACGCCAGGCTTGATGTGGTTGAGGTAAAACGCACCAGCTGGACGGATCCGCACCGGTTTTTGCAACCAACCCTCAAGCCAGTCCGCACGATACTTGTTTCCGGCATAAAACAGGTCCGGGCCTTTGCGGGCTTTTAGTTCGGTTATGCTCTTTGCCGCAGGGCCGGTCAGGTCATGGCAAGAGGCGCAGCGTTCCTGCAACAGGTTCGTTACCGACCCCGCCGCCGGGGTGGATGTCGCCGTTGATCTCGATTTCGGAGCCGCCGCCCTCTTTTTAAGGTTATTCGCCTTGTGGCGCGGTTGGCGTTTGATGGTCTCGCCAATGAAGGCGGGGTTGGCGAACATGCCGAATCCCTTCTTCATCGATTCGCTATAGAAGAAATTGGCGTCATACTTGATGTCTTTCCAGGCGTACCAATCATCCATGGCCGTTCCTGCATATTCCATGATCGTAATCGGTCCACCGGGAAACTTGCCGCCCGCCGTTACGTGCTTGTCCACGTGGTCGTGAAAGATGAAACGGCCCTCGTCATGGTTGGCGCGGATAATCATGTCATAACGCTCACCCGGCCCGATCAAAATCGTATCGACGCTATAGGGGGCGGAAAGCGGCAAGCCGTCCTTATGGGTAACA
>JABJJH010000148.1 GCA_018660965.1 Rhodospirillaceae bacterium
CGGCTTCTTCGATCTGCATCATCGCCAGGGCTTGCTCGACTTCGGGGTAGCCCCGGCCCAACAGCGCCGACGACAGGCCTTGCAAGGTCACGCCCTTGGCGCGATCCACCACGGCGGGCGGCAGATCCTTGAAGTCCAGCTCAGCCACCCAAGCTGCGAATTGCCGACTTAATGACGCCATGTCCGGTCTCCTAATCTGCAGTTACGCGAAGGCGGGCATGACGTCCTTGGCGAAGGTGCGCAGCGCGCCTTGCGTGCGCGACGACAGCAGCACATAGCCGACGCCGCCCGCTTCCAACCGTTTCAACCGCTCGATAATCTCGTCCGGATCGCCCAGCAGCACGCCTTCCTCGGTCGCTTTGAGAAGATCGGCGTCGGACACCATGCTGGATTTCTGGTCGCCGGAACTACCGTAGGCGTTCATCATTTCCAGCGCCTTCATGCGCGCCGCGATGGCCTCTTCGCGCTCTTCGGCGTTGTTGGCGATGAACAGCCCCCGCGCCACCGCGACGCCAAGCGGATCATACGTGCGGCCCGCGGCTTCCAGCGCATCCCGGTAGATTTGCAGGCGTTCCAAAATCACATCGAAGGTCTGGAACTGATCGAGGAACAGATTGTAGCCTTCTTGGGCCGCGTATTGCAGCGATTCCGGTCGTCCGGCGGCCATCCACAGCGGCGGGTGCGGCAGTTGCGTCGGCGCGGGTTCGACCATGACATCCTTGTATTTCCACCGCTTGCCTTCATGCGAAAACCGGCCCTCGGTCGCCCAGCCCTTGCGGATGACCGTCATGGCTTCCTCGAAGCGTTCGTTCGCCTCTTCGATGGGAATACAAAAGCCTTCGAACTCGGTGAAGCGGTAGCCCTTGCCGACGCCGAAATCGAACCGGCCCTTGGACAGCAAATCCAGCGTCGCCGCCTGTTCCGCGACCAGCAGGGGATTATGCCACGGCAGCACGACAACGGCGGTGCCCAGGCGTATTTTCGACGTTTTCGCGGCCAGAAAGGTCAGCAGGTTCAGCGACGACGACACCTGCCCCATGCCGGTGAAATGATGCTCGACCAGGAAACTGCTGTAAAACCCCAGCTCTTCCGCCTCGACCACCGAGTCAATATAGGCGTCGTAGCCCAGTCGATATCCATCCTCGACGCCAGGCACGGATCGCGCGCCCCCGAACAACCCAAACTTCATGAAATTGGCCTCTTTCCTTTACGGTCGCGTTAATGTCGAGCCCGTCACGCCTCGGCGACGATCGGATTGCTGAGCACGCCGATCCCGGTGATTTCCACCTCGCAGACATCGCCGGGCTTCATGTTTTCGGACTGGCCTTCGGTTCCCATCCAGATGACGTCGCCGGGGTACAGCGTCAGATAGCGCGACATGGCGCTGATATACCGCGCGACGCCGAACAGCATGTTGTTGGTGGGAAAAGTGATGACGTCGCGCCCGTTCAGCCGGACCGTGGTTTCGAGACTGTCGAGATCGACGTCGGTTTCAATCCACGGCCCCATCGGTTTGAAGGTGTCCGCGTTCTTGCCGCGCCAGAAGGTGCGGTCGCCGCGCTGCCAAGTCCGTTCGCTGACGTCATTGCCAATCGTGTACCCGAAGACGCAACTCAACGCGTCTTCTTCGGAGATGTGCTTTGTCTGCGTGCCGATAATCGCGACAAGCTCGCCTTCGTACTGAAACAGTTCCGTTGAATCGCTCGGCTTGATGATGGCCTCGTTGTGCGCGATCAAGGCGTTGTTCGCGCGGTAGCCGATGTCCGGCTTGTCGGGGATATTCGGTTCCCGCCCGGCGCTCTTGGCGGATTCGAGGACATGCTCCACGTAATTCAAACCCGCCGCATAAAATGTCTTCGGGGTCACGGGTACGAGAAGCTTCACGTCGGCCAACGGCGCGGTTTTCCCGGTCCCCTCACCGCCATCAAACAAACCGCCTTTCACCAGGGCGACCTGGTCGCCTTCGATAATGCCATACGATTGTTCGCCGTTATATTCGATGTTCGCCCAGCGCATTCTTATCCCCCCTTATGCGTCTACGTCGACTTATGGCTAAAACTTGCCATATCTTTAGGGCCTCTGCACGCGTCACATGATCACAGACAAAAAATATGGCCGACCCAATCAATTGGGCCGGCCACGATCATGCCGAAAGTCTCCAGAGGTACGCCCCGCCACCGGTTGACCAAACCGGTTCAAACGCGATGGCAAGGGGCGCTCTGGGTAACTGGTTCCTCGTAATAGAGGGTTAGTAACAAGACGCTCGGGGCATTTCCTGCATCAAATCGCTGACGATCTGGGCGGCGTCGCTATTATTGGTGTCCGGATGCCGTTCGCGGTACGCGCTGATCGCCGCAAGAAAGGCGGTGTAGTCCAGCGAACCCGACTCGCGTTGTTCAATATAGGCGCACGCAACGGCACGAAGATCGCCTTCATATGTCATATAATCGGTCATAACCTTCCTCCTTTGACTGATGGGCCTATCCTGTTTGGCCCCTTCCGGTTGGCCTCATCCAGTTGGAGAGGACTATTTGTTGGTAGAGATATTGCACCACTGGCAACTTTCCAAAACGTCGCCCATACGAGGTATTTTCACAGCAATTAAATAAAATTCGACATAAATTCGACCGCGCATATCCGCACATGAACGTGACTTGCACCCGAGCGGATCGGGATTACATAAGTAAACGGGGAGTGCTTGGGTTCATTTTGAGGATAACCATCATGCATCGTTCGACATTACAAATCGCCGCCGTCCCAATCCTTTTCGCCATCGCGGCCATGGGCGTACAAAGCGCGGCGCTCGCGCAATCGCCCCGCATTAATTGGGCAGCGCCGGAAGAAGGTATGCTGATCAACGCCCTCCCGGAATTCCCTGCGGCGAACCAGCGCCGCGTCGTGTTCACCGACCGTTGGCAGCACGAAGAATATGCGCTGTTCCAGGGCGGCGGCGCGCAATCGGAAATGATTCTCAGCATCGCCAATGAACGCGACATTATCGCGCTCGACTATGCATTGACGGTCCGACGGAATATCGAAACCTGGAATATCAACCGCAACAATTCGATCCAGTACGGTCGAAGCGGCAGAGTCGAATCCCGGTTGGGAACCTATTTTTATGAACATTACGCGTTAAGCGGCGCCAACCGTAACTGCGTCGGCTACTACACGACCTGGGACGAACATGTCGAAGATTACCAGGGCCGTCCCGCCAAGGCCGTGTTCGGGTATTACTGCGCGGCGCCGGGCGACAAGATCACGACAGCGAAAGTAAACGGCATTGTCGATAGCATCGATTTCCGCGCCGCCTACGATTACGCGCGATTCGAACCGACGCCGCCCAAAATGGCCGTGGTGGGCGTCGCCGGACAAAGCGCCGCCGCCTTCGCAAAGGGAAGCAATGCGAATGCCGGAAACGCGAATTTTCCCTTCGATATGGCCGTGTTAATCGACGAAGTGGAAGGGGAAGATCGCCGAAATTAGGCGCGGCTTGATTAATTTCCCCAATGTCCTGGTCGGGTAACGTCTAGGCTGGGCAATGTCTAGGCTGGGCCGGGGTACCAATTCGCCTCGCGCTTTTCCGCAAAGCTCAACAACCCTTCGGTCGCTTCCTCGGTCTGGCGTTTCGCCGAATGCAGCAACGCCATGCGTTCCGCCGCGTCGTCGTCGACCAGGAAGTCGCCAAGCTCCATCACCTGGGTCTTCGTCCACGACACCGCATCCGGCCCATTTTTCAAAATCGAATCGATGATGGGCGCGGCGGCGGCGTCCAGCCCACCGGTCCGGCAAACTTCATGAACGATACCCAACGCGCGCCCCTTTTCGGCGTCGAAGCGTTCGCCGGTCAGGGCGTAACGACGCACGTTGCGCACGCCCATGGCTGCAATCAATTGACGAAAAATCGGCGTCGCCACCAAACCCCAGCGGACTTCCGTAATGGCGAACAGCGCATCCTGCGACGCGATTACGATGTCGCACGCCGCAACAAGGCCGACGCCGCCGCCAAAACAACCGCCATGCACCAGGGCAATTGTCGGTTTCGGGCAGGCGTCGAGCCAGCGAATGGCGTTGGTCGTTCCCCGCGACACGTCGTCATTGGCCTCCGGTGACTGTTCCGATGCGGCGTTCAGCCATTTCAAATCGGCGCCGGCTTGAAAATGTCGTCCGTTGCCGCGAATGACGATCACGCGAACAGAATCGTCGGCGGAGAATGCGCCCACGGCGTCAATAAGCCCCTGCACCACGTCGCCGTTATAGGCGTTGTTCACTTCGGGTCGATTAATGGTCGCCGTCGCGACGCCACGGGCGTCGATATCGGTCAACACGACGGGTTCGGTCATACCTGCTTTACTCCTGATTTTATATAATTGGGACGCTACATCCGAAAAACACCGAACCTAGTGGGTTCGATCGGTTTGTTCAGCGCCGCCGACAGCCCCAGACCCAACACCATGCGGGTTTGCGCGGGTTCTATAATGCCGTCGTCCCAAAGCCGCGCCGTCGCATAATAGGGATGCCCTTCGGCTTCGTATTGTTGTTCGATGGGCGCCTTGAACGCGGCTTCGTCTTCTTCTGACCAGGTTTCCCCCCGGCCTTCCATCCCGTCGCGACGCACTGTCGCCAGCACGCTCGCCGCTTGCGCGCCGCCCATGACGGAAATCCGCGCGGTCGGCCACATCCATAAAAACCGTGGTGAAAACGCGCGCCCGCACATGCCGTAATTACCCGCGCCATGGGAACCGCCGACGATCATCGTGAACTTGGGCACATTGGCGCAGGCGACAGCGGTGACCAACTTCGCGCCATCCCTGGCGATGCCGCCGCTTTCGTATTTTTCACCGACCATGAAGCCGGTGATGTTCTGCAGGAAGATCAATGGAATCCGCCGCTGACAGCACAATTCGATGAAATGCGCGCCCTTCAACGCCGATTCGGAAAACAGGATGCCGTTGTTGGCGATAATTCCAACGGGATACCCAAAGATATGGGCGAAGCCGCAGATCAGCGTCGTCCCGTAGAGCTGCTTGAACTCATCGAACTCGCTGCCGTCCACAACCCGCGCAATCACTTCGCGCATATCGAAGGGTACACGCGGGTCCGGCGGGACGATCCCGTGCAGTTCCCCGGCGGCGTAGATCGGCTCCACCGGTTCGCGGAGATCGATATCGACAACTTTCTTGCGGTTCAAATTGCCAATAATCCGGCGGCAGATCGCCAGCGCGTGCGCATCATCGACCGCGTAATGATCGGCGACGCCGGATGAGCGCGTGTGCACATCGGCCCCGCCCAACGCTTCCGCCGTCACGATTTCCCCGGTCGCCGCCTTCACCAGCGGCGGTCCGCCCAGAAAGATCGTCCCCGTGCCCTTCACGATGATCGACTCGTCCGACATCGCCGGAACATAGGCGCCGCCCGCCGTGCACGACCCCATCACCGCGGACACTTGGGGCACGCCTTCGGCCGACAAGGTCGCCTGGTTGTAAAAAATCCGGCCAAAATGTTCGCGGTCGGGAAAGACTTCGTCCTGATTCGGCAGATTGGCGCCGCCGGAATCGACCAGATAAATGCAGGGCAGATTATTCTGCCGCGCGATTTCCTGAAGGCGCAGATGCTTTTTCACCGTGACCGGATAATAGGTGCCGCCCTTCACGGTCGCATCGTTCACGACGATGGCGCATTCCACCCCCGACACGCGCCCGACGCCGGTGATGATTCCCGCGCCCGCGATATTGTCGCCATACATGTCATGGGCGGCGAGTTGCGACAGTTCCAGAAAGGGCGAGCCTGGATCGATAAGGCCCCGGATGCGGTCACGGGGCAGTAATTTGCCACGCCCGACATGGCGTTCGCGTGGCCCTTCGCCGCCGCCGAGCGCCGCCGTCGCGGTTTTTTCCCGCAAATCGTCGACGAGCTCGTCGACCGCCGCCGCGTTCGCCTTGAAGTCCTTGCTTCGGGTGTTAATTGCGCTTTTGATAACCGTCATGAGAGTCCAAATGAAAGAGTGATGTCTTCAGGAAGCTGGCCTGTACTGTATGCCGGTCGGGCCCGCCATTCAAACCATGCCCCAACTAAGTCCCACTTAATTCGACACCGCCAGTTGGCGGGCGATCACGAGCCGCTGGATGTCGCTGGCGCCTTCGTATATTTTGCAAACCCGCGCATCGCGATAAATCCGCTCCACCGGAAAATCCTTTGTGTACCCGACGCCGCCGTGCACTTGTATGGCGTCGGAACACACCGTTTCCGCCATTTCGGTTGCGTGCAGTTTGGCCATGGACGCTTCCTGCAGACAGGGGGTTCCGTTTTGGCGCATTTCGGCGGCGTGCAGATAAAGCTGTCGCGCGGTTTCAATCCGCGTCGCCATATCGGCCAACCGAAATCCAATCGTCTGATGTTCGATGATCGGCTTGCCCATGGATTCGCGAATTTTCGCATAGTCCAACGCCGCTTCGAACGCCGCGCGCGCCATGCCCACGGCCTGGGCCGCGATGCCGATTCGTCCGCCTTCCAGATTGGCCAGGGCGATCTTGAGCCCCTGTCCTTCCGCGCCCAGCATCATATCGGGGCCAAGACGCATATCTTCAAAACGGATCTGGCAGGTGTCCGATGCGCGCTGTCCCAGCTTCCGTTCCACGGACGCGACCCTGTAACCCGGCGTGTCGGTGGGAACGATGAACGCGGAAATACCGCCCTTTCCCGCCGCAGGATCGGTAACGGCGAAGCTGATGATCTGATCGCCGTTCTTGCCGCTGGTGATGAACTGCTTGGTCCCGTTCAATACCCAGTCATCGCCGTCGCGTATCGCGCGGGTGGAAATCGCTGCGGCGTCCGACCCCGCGTCCGGTTCAGTCAGCGCGAACCCGCCCAACATCTCGCCGCGCGCCAGCGGCCGTAAATATCGTTCCTTCTGTTCCGTCGATCCGAACGTCAGGATGGGCATGCAGGCGACGGAATTATGAACGCTCAGGACCGTCGAACAGGCGCCGTCGCCCGCCGCGATTTCTTCGATGACGGATGCGAACGTCACCATGTCCGTCCCGGCGCCATCCCATTCGGGCGGCGTCAACATGCCCATGAAGCCGAGTTCCCCCATGCGCCGGATCGCGTCGGCGGGAAAGGTCGAGTCCCGATCCCACGCCGCCGCATTCGGCGCGAGTTGTTCCGCCGCGAACGCCCGCGCCGTATCGCGAATCATAGTCTGTTCGTCATTCAGGATCATGGCGCCGACGCTAATCTCACCACGGAAAATCGAACCCGTCGTAGTTGATGAAACGACCTGAATCTTCCGGTTTCAACCGCTTGATGACGTTCATCATGCCGCCGACGCTGACCGTGGGGTCAATCGCCGCGCTGGGGCCGCCCATGTCGGTGCGCACCCATCCCGGGTGAAACAACACACAGGTGGCGCCGCGCGGGCGTAATTGGTTGGACAGAATGTTCACCGCCATATTGAGGCAGGTCTTGGACGACCGGTAAATAAAGCCGTCGCCGACAGAAGTCTGCGCAATGCTGCCCATCATGGAGGAGATGAACACCATCTGTTTAAGCTCCGAGCCAAGAACATGATCGGCGAAGGCTTCGGCGACGCGAATTGGCGCCAACGCGTTGATGCGCAGAACCTCGTCCCAGGCGTCATAATCGATGCGGCCGAAGTCGCTGTCGCGCGGGCCGTAAACCCCCGCGTTATTCAACAACAAATCGATCGGATCCCCGGCCAACTTATCAGCCAGGGACTGCACGGATTGAGCGTCGGTCACGTCCATCGCATGAACCTCGCCTTCAATGTCCGCCGCCGCCGGGTTACGGCACGTCGCGATGACGCGCCAGCCCTGCGCTGCGAATTGCCGCGCGAATTCACGTCCCAGACCACGGCTTGCGCCGGTTATCAGCACCGTCGGCATACGCTCTCCTTGTTGGTTTACTTAGACAATCGCCACACTTGCAGCATCAGAACATTCCAAAGCGCGAAACGCCCGCGCCGGACCCATGCTTCGCAACGCACAAGCCCAAATCGCTACGCCGCCAGAATCGTCAAGGCGATGCCGACCATGCTGGCGAAACCAACCGCGAACGTGACCGTGCGCAACCAGGGAACGCCCAGGGTGTAGGTCACCGCATGCGCCACACGCGCCCAGAAAAAGATGATCGAGCACAAGGCGGTGGTTTCGTTAGCCGCGCCCGCCACATGGGCCGCCAGAACAAGGGCCGCGAACGGCGCCAGATTTTCGACGCAGTTCCGATGCGCGCGTTCGCATCGCTCCGCCCAGGCGGGAACCCCCGGTGGGTTTTCAGGATACCCGACCGCGTTCAGCAATCCCCAGCTTCCAATTCGCGCCAGGATGTAGGGAACCCACATCACGATACAAAGCAACACGGTCCAGGTCAGCATCGTTAAATCGGTGGTCATCGTCCTCTCCTATTTAATTTCCAACCTATTCTATTTTCGAGGCCGCCGTCGCGGCCTGTCGACAAGCTCGCCGCCGCAATTCGGGCACACCTCCGCCATACCGGTCGTACAGGGAGTGCAAAAGGTGCATTCGAAAGAACAAATATGGGCCGCGCCCATGTCATCGAGCGGCGCATCGCACTTCATACAGGCGGCCTTCATTTCAAGCGCCATTACGCCGTCTCCTCGAACAATTCGCGCCCGATCAGCATCCGCCGGATTTCACTGGTGCCCGCGCCAATTTCATACAATTTGGCGTCGCGCAACAATCGTCCCGTCGGATAATCGTTAATATACCCGTTTCCACCGAGGCATTGTATCGCTTCAAGCGCCATCCACGTGGCTTTTTCAGCGGCGTACAAAATCGCCCCCGCCGCGTCCTTGCGCGTCGTGTCGCCCCGATCACACGCCAACGCCACCATGTACACATAGGATTTCGTGGCGTTCATGGTGGTGTACATATCGGCCAGCTTGCCTTGCATCAGTTGGAAGGTTCCAATCGGCTGGCCGAATTGCGTGCGCTCATGCAAGTACGGCGTCACGACGTCCATGCAGGCCTGCATGATGCCGAGCGGCCCGCCGGCCAGCACCAGCCGCTCGTAATCGAGCCCGCTCATCAGGACGTTAACGCCACGCCCAACCTCGCTCAGCACGTTTTCCGCCGGCACCTCGCAATCCTCGAACACCAACTCGCACGTGTTCGAGCCCCGCATGCCGAGCTTGTCCAGCTTTGGCGACGTGGTGAACCCCTTGTACCCTTTCTCGATGACGAAGGCGGTGACGCCGCGCTTGCCCGCATCCGGGTCGGTCTTGGCGTAGACCACCAGCACATCGGCGTTGGGACCGTTCGTGATCCACATTTTCGCGCCGTTCAGGATATAGCGGTCGCCTTTCTTGTCGGCGCGGGTGCGCATCGACACAACATCCGAACCGGCCCCGGCTTCGCTCATCGCCAGCGCCCCCACATGGGCGCCGGAGATCAGTTTTGGCAGATATTTCTGCTTTTGCGCGTCCGAGCCATTGCGGCTGATCTGGTTGACGCACAAATTCGAATGCGCGCCGTAGGACAGCCCCACCGCCGCCGACGCCCGGCTCAGTTCCTCTACCGCAATGACATGTTCGGTGTACCCCATGGCCGCGCCGCCGTATTTTTCATCGACGGTAACGCCCATCAAACCCAATTCGCCCAGTTTGGGCCACAAATCGGCGGGAAATTCGTTGGTCTGGTCAATTTCCGCGGCCCGGGGCGCGATATGGTCGTCGGCGAACCGGCGCACCGTATCGCGCAACAGATCGGCGGATTCACCCAAATGGAAATCCAGACCAGAGTTTGCATTGGCGATCATTCAGCCCCCTCCCCCTCAACAGACCCAATCAACGGCGGCTATAGAAGAACCAGCGCCGCCAATCCGAGAAAACAGAAAAACCCAACAACATCGGTGATCGTCGTCAGGATTACGCTGGACGCCACCGCCGGGTCGATGTTCGCCCGATCCAAACCAATCGGCACCAGAATGCCCGCCAGCCCCGCAACAAACATATTGATGATCATGGCCAACCCGATTACGAGTCCGATCAGAATATCCCCAAACCAGAAATATGCGATAGCGCCGGTCAATACGGCGAAAATCATGCCGTTGACGCCGCCGACCACGACTTCCTTGCCAATGATGTAGAGCGCGTTTCGCGCCGTCAATTCCTTCACCGCCAAGGCCCGCACCGCCACCGTCAGCGTCTGCGTGCCCGCGTTGCCCCCCATGGACGCCACGATGGGCATGAGAACCGCCAACGCCACCACCGTTTCGATTTGTTCCTGGAACAGGCCAATCACCAGAGAGGCAACCACCGCCGTCGCCAGGTTGACCAGCAACCACGACAGCCGCGACCGGGTCGTCGCCGCGACCGCTTCGTACAAATCGTCCGTCGCGACGCCGCCCAGTTTGAGGATATCCTCGTCGTGTTCCTCCTGAATGACATCGACGACGTCATCGACGGTGATAACCCCGACCAGACGGCCAGACGCATCGACAACTGCGGCTTCAGCCAAATCGTATTGTCGGAACAGGAAGGCCACGTCCTCCTGATCCATGGTCGCGGGAATTTGTTTGAACCCCGACGCCAGTATATCGGCGACAGGTACAGTACGCTGCGACCGCAGCAACCGATTGGCCATGATGACGCCGCTCGGCTTATGGTCCGGCCCGACCGCGAATATACCGTAAAAGGTTTCCGGCAAATCCGCATCGGAGCGCATGTGGTCGATGGTTTCTCCGACCGTCCAAAACGCCGGTATCGCGACGTATTCACGGCGCATCAGGCGTCCCGCGCTGTCTTCGGGATAGCTTAACGCCTGCTCGACCATGACGCGGTCGCCCGCGGGCATGCTGTCCAGTACCGCCTGCTTGTCGCCCGCGTCCAAGGTCTCGATCAGATCAACCGCGTCGTCACTTTCCAGTCCAGCGGCGACTGCGGCCAGTTTTGACGGCTCAAGGTCGTCAATCAAATCATCGCGAAGCGATGCGTCCAGATAGGCGAACACCTGAGGGTCCAGATCGCCGCCGAGAAGCGATTCGAGTTTGTCGCGCTGGGCGGACGGCAAGCATTCGATCAGATCGGCGACGTCGGCCGGATGAAGCGATCCGACAATCCATCCCACCGCGTCAGCGTCGCCGGAGTCGACGGCTTCCTGAACGTCGTGAATGACGGCGTCGGTAAGCCCGTATAAGCCTTCGAGGCTGTTATCGTCCGGCGCCGGCGCGGTGTTAATATCTGCCATGGCTTTGCTGCGGACCGAAACCGTTACCGGCCCTGGGCGTCAACAACCGCATAGGCCGTCATATTTACGACGCCGCGCGTGGTCACCGCCTGCGTCATGATATGCACCGGCTTCGCCATGCCGATCAACATCGGACCAACCGACAGGCCTTCGCCCGTCACCTTCATAAGGTTGTAGGCGATGTTCGCGGAGTCCAACGACGGCATCACCAGCAAATTGGCGTTTCCGGAAAGGTTCGATTCGGGAAACACACGTTCGCGAATGGAGGCGTCCACGGCGGCGTCGGCGTGCATCTCGCCCTCGACTTCCAAATCAGGAGATTCTCGATGCAGGATGGCCGTTGCTTCGCGCATCTTCAACGCCGCCTCCGTATCGCGTGACCCAAAATTGGAATGCGACAGTAGCGCCACCTTGGGCTCGATCCCGAAGCGCCGGACTTCCTCAGCCGAAAGGCGAACCATCTCCGCGACCTCCCTCGCCGTCGGATCGGGCGATACATGGGTGTCGCAAATGAAATAGGTGCCCTGCTTCAGAATCAGCAAGCTCAACGCCGACACGTCCTGGACGCCATCCGCCTTGCCAATGATCGCCAACAGGTGATCCAGGTGAGTCTTGTATTGTCCGACGGCGCCGCAGATCAAGGCGTCGGCCTCGCCGCGCTTCACCATCATGGCGCCAATCGCCGTGGTGTTGGTCCGCATCACTTCGCGCGCCAGAACCGGCGACACGCCGACGCGCGCCGTCGCCGCGTGATATTCCCGCGCATATTCCGCATATCGCGGATCGTCCTGGGGATCGACAAGTTCGATGTTCTCGCCAATCGCCAGGCGTAGACCCAAATCCTCGATGCCGCGCTCCACAATGTCGCGCCGACCAATGATAATTGGTTTCGCGATTCCATCGTCGACGACCACCTGGGCGGCGCGCAGGGTGCGCACTTCTTCGCCTTCGGTGTAGACGACGCGTTTCGGGTCCGCGCGCGCCTTGTCAAAGATCGGGCGCATGACCTGGCCGGAACGGAACACGAAGGCGGTCAGCTTACGGCGATATTCGTCGAAATCCTTGATCGGTCGCGTGGCCACGCCAGTGTCCATGGCCGCCTTGGCGATTGCGGGCGCGATTTCGATAATCAGACGCGGGTCAAAAGGCTTCGGCAGTAATTTTTCCGGTCCGAAGGTGCCCGCCTCGCCGCCAAACGCCGCCTGAACGATGTCGGAAGTTTCCGCCATCGCCAAATCCGCCAACGCCTTCACGCAGGCCAGCTTCATTTCTTCGTTGATGGTCGTCGCGCCGCAATCCAGCGCGCCGCGAAAGATAAACGGAAAACACAATACGTTGTTCACCTGGTTCGGATAATCCGACCGACCCGTCCCCATGATGACGTCCGGGCGCGCGCCATGCGCCAGTTCGGGCATGATTTCCGGCGTCGGATTCGCCAGCGCCATGATGATTGGATCCTTACCCATCTTCTTGACGTCTTCCGGCTGCAGCGCGCCGGGACCGGACAGCCCCAGGAAGATATCGGCGCCGTCGATGGCTTCGCTCAAGGTGCGGTCATCGGTATCGATTGCGAATTTGCGTTTGTATTTATCCACGTCGTTGGCCCGGCCCTTATGGATGACGCCGGACCGGTCGCAGACCGTGATGTTTTCCAGCGGCATGCCCAGACTCAATAACTGGTTCAAACAAGACAGCGCCGCCGCCCCTGCCCCGGAGGCAACCAAACGCACCTTCTTGATATCTTTTTTGACCACGCGCAACGCATTGTAGATCGCGGCGGCGACGACGATGGCCGTACCGTGCTGATCGTCATGGAACACGGGAATGCCCATGCGCTCGCGTAATTTTTCCTCGATCTCGAAACAGGCGGGCGCGCCGATGTCTTCCAGGTTGATGCCGCCGAAGGTCGGTTCCAGCCGTGCAACGCATTCGACGAATTCATCGACTTTCGACTCGTCCACTTCGATGTCGAACACGTCGATATTGGCGAATTTCTTAAACAGAACCGCCTTGCCTTCCATGACCGGCTTCGACGCCAGCGCGCCGATGTTGCCCAGCCCCAACACGGCGGTGCCGTTGGTCACCACGCCGACGAGATTGGCGCGCGCCGTCACCGTGGCGGCTTCGGCCGGGTCGTCCACGATCACCATGCACGCCGCCGCGACACCAGGAGAGTAGGCGAGCGCCAGATCACGTTGATTGGCCATAGGCTTCGTGGGAACGATAGCCAATTTACCCGGCGGGTCCATCCGGTGATAAATTAACGCTTCCCGATCAATATCATCGCTCATGTCGGCTACCTTCCCCAAAGACGCAATTGCTCCAGCGGCATAAAACCATAAACGCCCCGCGCGCGCCAAAGAAAAGGGCCCGCCAGTCCGGCGGGCCCTGAAATTTAAACTTGGTGCGGTCGAGAAGACTCGAACTTCCACGATATTTCTATCACAGCGACCTCAACGCTGCGCGTCTACCAATTCCGCCACGACCGCTAAACTCTACGGGTAATCGACATTTATTATACGGCTTCGTATTATAGGAAGCTGTCGATTCCATGTTGGGGAAATACCAAATACGGTTTTCGAACGCAAGGGCCGCAAATGAACGACATATCCGAAAGCGCCGCGTCGAACGAAGCCGTTGAATGGATCGTGGACGACGCGCCCGTCGCGTACGACCGCGCCTTGACGATCATGGAGGATCGCGTGGCGGCGATTCACGCGAACGCCGCACCGGAATGCGTCTGGTTGTTGGAGCATCCTTCGCTGTATACGGCGGGCACCAGCGCCCAGGACGCCGATTTAATCGACCCCGAGCGTTTCCCGGTGCATCGCGTCGGGCGGGGCGGCCAGTACACCTATCACGGTCCGGGACAACGCATCGCCTATGTCATGCTGGACCTGCAACAGCGACGGCCCGATGTGCGGCGATACGTGCGCGATCTGGAAGAAGTGATCATCCGGACGTTGGCGTCGTTCAACGTCACCGGCGAACGCCGCGAGGGCCGCGTCGGCATCTGGGTTGACCGCGGCGGCGGGCGGGAAGACAAGATCGCCGCGATTGGCGTGCGCATCCGCCATTGGGTCACCTTTCACGGGATCGCGATCAACGTCGAACCCGATCTCGAACATTTTGCCGGCATCGTTCCGTGCGGCATTAAGCCCAGTGGGGAAAATGGGACAAAGCTCGGCGTGACATCGCTGGTCGATTTGGGGCTACCCGTCACCATGGCGGATCTGGACGTCGCGCTGATGGCGGCGTTCAACGAGGTCTTCGAGGATTAACGCCGAAACAGGAACGCGGCCGGGTCGACCCGGTCCTGCCATCCGGCGCGCTCCAATTCAGGATCCGTGTGTTCCTCCATCGGATACCCGATGCATAAATACGCGATCAGCCGCCAGGGCTTGGGCGCGTCGAGCGCCGCGTTCATCGGTTTTGGGTCCAGGATCGACACCCAGCCGACGCCAAGACCGCGCGTCCGCGCCGCAAGCCACAGGGTCTGCACCGCGCCTACGACCGAATATTCGAGCATTTCCGGCATCGAGCGCCGCCCCAATCCATGTCCATAAGGCGTTTCCGGATCGGCGAACACCGCCAGTTGCACCGGCGCGTCATCCAGGCCCGCCAGTTTCAACCGCGCGTACAGCGCCGCACGACCTTCGGCATAGGCGGACAGGGCCTCGGCGTTGCTGCGTTTGAAGTTATCCCGAACGGCGGCGCGCATGGCCGGGTCCTCGACCAGAACAAAACGCCAAGGCTGACAATTGCCCACCGATGGCGACAAACAGGCCTGCGCAACCAATTGATCGACGTGCGCCGGGTCCACCGGGTCGGTCCTGAATCGCCTGACATCCCGGCGCCATTGAACGAGGGCGTCGAATTTTTCCCGAAACGCCGGGTCGAACAATGGCGCCTGTTTATCGGTCATATCCACCGCTACCCGGTTTCACAGGTGTGGAATCCGGCCTCGACGGGGCCGTCATGCGGCGTTTCGCGAACGCTCGTGACACGCGCCATCGGTGGTCCTTCGCGGCAAGTCGAGACCATGTGCAGCACCGCGTCGGGCGCGCCCGACAGCACGGCTTCGACACTGCCGTCGCGGCGATTGCGAACCCAGCCCTCGATCCCGATCAACCCCGCCTGCCGGACGACCCAATATCGATATCCAACGCCTTGCACGCGCCCTTCGATACGAAGTTTGACGTTAAGAGTCCCCGTTTTGCCCATGTCTGGCTTGGCCATGTCTGGCCTCCTCTATTCGAACGCCGACTATTCGAATTCCAGGATTGGTTGATCGACCATCAGACTGTCGCCGTCCCCGGCATGCAAAATTTTTACGATTCCATCCCGTTCGGCGCGCAAAACGTTTTCCATTTTCATCGCCTCGACAATGGCCAATGTTTCGCCGGCCTTGATCGAATCGCCTTCCGCGACGGCGACTTGCACCAGCAGCCCCGGCATGGGCGACAACAGGAACCGCGACATATCCGGCGGCTCCTTGCGCGGCATCAACCGGTTCAACGCGGCCACTTGTTCCGACAGGATCAGAATTTCCGCCTGACGGCCCGCATGACCCAGGCGCAACCATTCGCCAACCCGGTCCACCTGAATACAGACCGGCGCGCCGTCGAACCGGCCCACGCACATGGGGTCGCCGGAGCGCCATTCGGTTTCAATGTGGTGCGTCTGCGCACCGATATGGACCGCCCAGCCATTTTCCGATTTTACAATTTCATACGGCGTTTCACCCGCATCGCGAACGATAGCGACGAATGCGCCTTCACCGCGGCCAACCTGGTCCCCAACGGCGCGCGCCACGGCGGCGACGGCGACGAACATCGCGGGATCGTCCTGGGCCATATGCGCCAGGGAAAAGCCATCGCCATAGGTTTCGTCGATGAACGCCGTCGTTAATTCGCCCTCAACAAAACGGGGATGCGACATGACCGCGTTCAGAAACGGAATATTATGGGACACGCCCCGAATATAATACGCGTCCAGCGC